>CAYJUB010000189.1:0-5237 GCA_964373145.1 uncultured Moraxellaceae bacterium | reverse complement strand
GGGTGAATTCACTGTCAATATTGCATTGGTTGAAGCAGGGCAGGTTTTGGTTGGTGTGATTGGCGTTCCTTTGAAAAAGCAAGTTTATGTGGCAAGTAACAACTTACTTTCGCATAGCCAGCAGCCTAAACAGGCATTTCGAGTTGACGCGGATGGCAGTAAAACGGAATTGTTGAATCGCGGGGTCAAGGGGTCATTATTAAATACTGCCATGTCGCGCAGTTCATCGCGACCACAATATACTGAATATCAACAGCAGCTTACGGAATCAGGTTTTGAGTTTTATACCATCAATGCAGGTAGCGCATATAAATTCTGTTTGATGGTTGATGGTGAAATTGATCTTTATCCGCGTTTGCATCCGACGTCGGAGTGGGATACTGCGTCTGGGCAATGTTTACTTGAAGTGGTGGGCGGTGCTTTGGTTGATTTAACGGGGCGACCGTTTATGTATAACCAACGCAATCGATTATTAAATGGGGGCTTTATTGCGGTGATTGATCGTGATTTGTTGCCTAAGGTTTTACCGAAAGCATTTGTGGCGGAAGAGCATCATTTTAAATGATTAATGTTAATCATGTACGGGCTACCTGTGGTTGCCCTAAACAGCATCCAGAGTGGGCGACCAAAGGTAGCCCGTACGGTTGATTAGGGTTGAATGTTGCCTCAATCAATCCGTCTGAAAATGTCCGAGGTAATGCTTTTCAAGCCGCTCAATGATTTCAGCCCACTCTGTATTCGGCGTCCAAATTTGATTAAGCAATGCTTTCGCCTCAACCTCATCCATCTGCAAATGATGAACTCGGTAAATATACATGAGACTCGAAACCCGCATATTCAATGCGCAATGTAGCCAGACTTTTTGATGATGTAATGATTTGAGTAAATCAAGGATGCGCAAGGCTTGCGTATATGACGGGCGATCAAAGAGAAGCGGCAGGTTAATGTAATCCATGCCCAATTCAAGCACACGGCGATCTTCACCAACTAATACATTACTTGCATCAGTCAGTGCGAGATTAATCACAACTTTAAAACCTGCTTGAGCGATGAGTGCTAATTCGTCAAAACTCGGTTGTCCTGACGTGACAAGATTTTCATGCACATATTGAAAAGCCAAAATATGAGACAGTGCAGAATCATCTGGCATTGCTTTCATATTTTGGCTTTCGTTCATCAGTTTACTCTTTTTAACTCGCGATTAGCGAGTTGGCAGAATACCTTTCAATGCATTGTGCATATCGAGTAGTGCTGTTTCTGTGGTTTCCCAATCAATGCAACCATCGGTCACAGATTGACCGTAGACCAGTTGTGAAAGGTCTGCAGGGATGTCTTGGCGACCCCCTTTCAGATGACTTTCAACCATCAAACCTACGATTGATTTGTTGCCATCAATAATTTGTTCGGTGATGTTTTTCAGTACCAATGGCTGTAGGTACGGGTCTTTGTTTGAATTGGCATGGCTGGCATCAATCATGATTTTGCCGCTGACTTTTGCTTTTGCCAAGGCTGCTTCAACAGAAGCAACCGCCGTTGAATCATAGTTTGGTTTGCCAGCGCCACCACGGAGTACAACGTGTGCGTATGGGTTGCCTTTGGTGCGAATAACAGCCACTTGACCGTCGCCATTCAAGCCAAGGAAACTATGACCTGATGCAACTGCTTGCATTGCGTTGATCGCAACGGTCATGCCGCCGTCAGTACCATTTTTGAAGCCTACAGGCGATGAAAGACCTGATGACATTTCACGGTGAGTTTGGCTTTCAGTGGTGCGCGCGCCAATGGCTGACCAGCTGATGAGGTCTTGCAAATATTGTGGTGAATTTGGATCAAGGGCTTCAGTTGCGCATGGCAGACCTTGTTCATTCAATGCTAATAAAAGTTCGCGACCTTGGCGTAAGCCTTTTTCGACATTGAATGAATCATTCATGTCTGGATCGTTGATCAGACCTTTCCAGCCGACAGTGGTACGTGGCTTTTCAAAGTACACACGCATCACGAGGTACAAGGTATCTTTGACTTGTTCAGCCAGTACTTTTAAGCGATTCGCATATTCATGTGCAGCTTTTGGATCATGAATTGAGCATGGGCCAATGACCACAAATAAGCGATTATCGGTGCCGTCCAAAATATTGCGGATTGTTTTACGACCAGCCAATACAGTTGCTTTTGCTTCAGCTGATAATGGAAGTTCAGCTTTCAGTTCAGCAGGAGTCACCAGCAGCTCAATTGCGCCAATGTTAATGTCTTCAACTTGTTCATCTAGAGGTGTTGCTTGATTTTCTGCTGCGGTAGACACGACTTTTCACCAAAATAAATTAATAATTGCACTAACCGTTAAGAATGAGGGCATCTTGTGAACAGTACAAGACATTATAAATAAAAAATCGCTCGAATTGAGCGATTTTTAGGCAACTAATAAACAAACTGATTAAATTAACCAGCAATGCTCTTTAGCTAGTGACTTTTTGGTTGTGAATGATCGCAGCTGTCGGGGCTGTGGTCGGAGCCGCTTTCGCCTTCACTGGATTAACGATAAAATTAATACCAAGCAGCAATAAAGTCACGCCCAACACGCGGCGGATATGATGCTCAGGCAGTCTTGAGCTGACCAATGTGCCGACAATAATGGCTGGAATTGAGCCGATCAGAAGGTAGGTCAGCATCGTAAAGTCAACATTACCTGTGAATAGATGTCCAAGACCTGCAACTAAGGTCAGCAAAACGGCATGAACTACGTCCGAACCGATAATGCGAATCATCGGTAAATTCGGAAATAACAGCACTAATGCCATGATGCCAAACGCACCAGCACCAACTGAAGACAAGGTCACAAACACACCTAAAACCGCACCCATGAATATGACGAGACCTTTGTTTTTCAACATCGCTTTTGCCTGAAGATCTCGTGCTTCAGTGCTATCTGCTTCATGTAGGTGATGACGCTGTTCTGTTGTCATGCCGCGACGTTTTGCAAAAAATTGTTCAATCTGCGCACGGAATACAATAGAAATGCCTGTGAGCACCAGCATAAAGCCAAGCACCATCGTCAGCAGTTTTTTGTAATCATTCGATGAGTCAAAGAAATAATGCAACGCCCAAGTTGTTCCGAGTGACGCAGGAATACTGCCTAATGACAGAAAAATAACGATCGGCCAGACGATATTCATTTTCTTTGCATGGACGAGTGAGCCACAAAATTTAGAAATCGAGGCATAGAGTAAGTCTGTACCAATTGCGACTTGTGGTGGAACACCCATGACGCTAATGAGAATCGGGGTCATTAAAGAACCACCACCAACGCCTGTCACGCCGACGCAAAATCCAACAAGGAGTCCTGCGAGAATGAAGTAATAATATTCAATGGTCATATAAGTAATACTGATAACTTTATCGTAAATGTTGCAAAAGGATATGCGCGTTGGCTTTGCTTTACAATTGATTAAAACTGCATAGCTTATGAATAAAAAATATATAGATTTTTTGATATTCAGCGAATAAGGTTTTGAGATTAATTGCGGTGACATGTTGTGAGGTCATTTGTCGATGCTAAACTACGCATTAAATATTGGTTGGATCATGCGGCATGATAGATACGGCAAGAGTGCTAACAATTGGAATGGTTGCAGGTGAGTTATCGGGCGATACCTTAGGTGCTGATCTCATTCGAGAAATTAAAAAAATACATTCAAACGTGAAGTTCATTGGGATTGGCGGTCCACAAATGCAAGCTGAGGGTCTAACTAGCTTGTATCCACTTGATCGCTTATCGTTGTTTGGTTTGTTTGAAGTTTTAGGTCGTTTGCCCGAATTATTTAAAATTCGTGATGGCCTGATCGAAACATTTGAAAAAGAAAAAATCGATTTGTTTATTGGTGTAGATGCACCTGATTTTAATCTTCGTGTTTCCAAACAACTGAAAGAAAAGCATATTAAAACCGTTCAATACGTCAGTCCTTCGGTTTGGGCTTGGCGTCAAGGACGTGTGGTTGGCATTCGCGCTGCGGTAGATATGGTGTTGTGCATCCTTCCTTTTGAAGTCGATTTTTATACCAAGCATGATGTGAATGCTGTGTTTGTCGGACATCCGCTTGCACGAACCTTACCGTTGAATCATCAAGTTGCTGATGGAAAACATGCGCTTGGCATTGATGTGAATAAAACCACTATTGGTATATTGCCCGGAAGTCGCTCAAGTGAAGTGGCTCAGGTTGGCGGTATTTTGCTGGAAAGTGCCGCGCGATTACTCAAGCAATTTCCAAATTTACATTTCATGATTCCTGCGGCAAATGCTGCACGACTTGCGCAAATAAAAGCACAAATCGCTGAACAATCTGCGGCTGTGCAACAAGCGATTCAAGTACTCGAGCCTGAAGAGAAGGGTGCGCTTGCAGGCAGCACTGGGCGTCGTGTTATGGCTGCAAGTGATGTCGTGATGTTGGCGTCAGGCACGGCTGCGCTTGAGGCTTTATTACTCGGTCGTCCGATGGTTGTGGTGGGGCGTGTGCATTGGTTGACGTATTTGTTTGTGCGTTGGATGATTAAGATTCCATATTTGTCATTACCCAACATTCTCGCAGGTCACATGGTTTCGCCTGAATTGATTCAATCAAGGTTAACGGTAGACAATGTGGTGACTGAAATGACCCCATTATTAACTGATCAAACCTTTAGTTCGGGGGCTTGGAAAACTCAGCATGATGAGCTGTGTAGCATTCATACGCGCTTGCAAAGTGAAAATGTCAGTTCAGCGGCGGCGGCAGTTTTGTCATTATTAGAGGAAAAAGCTGATGCCGTTGTTTAGTCAAGGATTGGAAATTCAGCAACAAGGTATTTTGGTTCGATCGTCTCAAGCGATTATCGTGCCACATCTGTTTTGCGTTGCTGGGGTCGATGAAGCGGGGCGTGGTCCTTTGGTGGGTTCAGTCGTTGCGGCGGCGGTGATTTTAGATCCAGAGCGTCCGATTGAAGGCATTAATGATTCTAAGAAATTAACTGAGAAGCAGCGTCATCGTTTATTTGATTTGATTGTGGCGAATGCGGCGGCGTATTGTATTGCCGAAGCGACGCCAGCCGAGATTGATGAGTTGAATATCCTGCACGCGACAATGCTTGCGATGCGTCGAGCAATTCATGGTTTGCCTCTGGTGCCGCGTCTTGCATTGATTGATGGTAATCGTTGTCCAGATGCGAGTGTGCCCTGCCAAGCGATTGTTGGTGGTGATGCGTTGGAAGTG
>CAYJUB010000188.1:0-5241 GCA_964373145.1 uncultured Moraxellaceae bacterium | reverse complement strand
AGCACCTGCCTCCTAAGCGGAAGACGTGGGTTCGAGTCCCGCAGAGCGTACCATTCGAAAGAAAATAGATAAGAAGCATTTTGACCTAGTCAGCGTTTTCAATTTATGTAATTTGATCGATCACTTCTTAGTTCTCAATGAGTTGCATGCATTAAAAACCGTGACATGTGCGAGTTCTGGTTTCATTTAGATAAGATTTAATGTTTCTTAAAATAATTTTGTATTATTGACGCCTTCAATATTCAAAAAATCATCAATTATCGTTGAATCGAATTCATATTTAGCCCAAACAAGCCCAGTATAGAAATCAACAAATTGAAGCTCTTTACTTTTTGCGCTTTCCATTGGAGTTACATTTAGAGTCTCGTTCTCTACGTCAATTAACAAGCTTTCTTCTATTACCATTTGTTTTAGATAATGCGTAAGGCTCCAGCCATCCAAAACTTTCTCACATCTCGCATCTGGAACAAAATCTATATGTTTATTTTTACATAACTCTTGCAAAAGCATTCGCTTTATCATGTAGTTATATAAATTATTTGGATGCTTTCTGAGAGAGTTCTTAACACGACATTTTGATATTGTTATTGAGTAAAATTTTATATCCGAGTTTTCTTTCTTTAGCTTTATTATGGAGGCTACAAAAGCAGCTCGCTCTTTACTATTTAGATCTACCGACTTTAACTCTGTACTAAAAGGACGATTTCTTTTTCTATACATCGCACTCACGATGCGAGTTATCAGCTTAACCTTATTTTCGGGTATTACTATTGCTGCAATAGATAATTTTCGACTCGATCCGCCTTGTTGATAAGGCTTATCGAAAGTCCATCCTAAGTCCCCACTCTCATCAAGATAAATAAGAGTTCGCATAAATAACCATCAGATAAAAGAAAAGCCCTATCTTTCAATAGGGCTTGAATATCGGTGCGGCACCTAGGGCTGACGCTTTTACAAAGCGCTTACGATCATAGTAGAATTTGTCGCAACTGATCTAGGCGTAGGGTATTTATACCGCACTACTACTACATAGACTATGATATTGACAATACTTATTAGTGTCAATAATTAATTGTCCACTTGACAATTAATCTAAACGTTTATCAATAGTTAGTCTCAAAATTCTTTTAACGTTAGCCCAAAACTTGATCATAACTATTTGCATTAAACGGTCTTTAATTTAACAATCGCTTTACTTACAAGATACTTGCCTGTCTCTTGATCATCCAAATCTACTAATTAAGCGTCTGTCTTAACCTTCGTTAATCCAACTTTTTGCGACCACCACAAAGCACCGACCAAAAGTTGACGTTTATCTTCAGTAAATGAAGGTTTTTTGCCTTCAAAATAATGCCCAACAAACTGAAAACCCCAACCGACACCAAACAATGGAATCGCGACAGGCAAACCAATAATCGTCGCGCCGACAGGCAGTGACGCCAAACTCATTGGAATACCGATACTACGGCAAAACTGATTACGCGGATCCTGATGATCAGCTTTGTATTGCGTCAACAACCCATTCCATTCTTGATTCAATTTAACTTGAAACATTCAGCATACTCCTAAGTGAACTTATGGTTTTGAATATGAGCTTTGAAAGTCGATCGATGCTTCTCAGCAGCATAATATCGACTTGATGACCTATCTTAATGCCAACAGCAAAACATTCTCTGTCAAATAGCCGACACTTCCTGTCATTTCTTTTCAGACAAATGATCAGAAAAACTTCGCAAACCCTCTAAATCAATAATCTCAATCGCACCATAAACCAGTTTGATCAACGCTTGTCGCTCTAGATCCTTGAGCATTTGATTGGTCGTTTGCCGTGTGATATTCAGCATCAGGGCCAATTGCTCTTGTTGAATTTGAATCACACGCCGACTGCGATCTTGGCGGCTATCAAAGCTCTCCGCAAAAAACACCAACCGCTTCGCTAAGCGTTGTGCCGTTGTCCGCAGAGCCAGATCCTCGGCCTGATTCATCATCATGCGCATTTTACTGGTGAGCAGTTGCCCAAAATTTTGCCAATAGCGCGGCTCAATCTCAAGGATTAGATCTAGTTTCTCTCCAGCAATGTGAATAAGTACAGAGTCTGACACAGCAACTGCATTATGCGTACGATCCATTCGATCAAATAGCGTGATCTCACCAAACCAATTCGGAGACTCCATTAAGGTCAACAGTGCCTCTTTGCCATCTTCACGCTGACGCCCAATACTAATCGCACCTGAAATGACAGCATACAACCCTTGCGCTGAATCGCCCTGTGAGAATAGCAATTGACCTGACTTTAAATGTACAACGACAGCCACATCCAACAACTCTATTTGTAGGGTTTCAGGAAGTGATTTATACCAACTGCCAGAGCGAAGGAGGTTTTGATAGGTGTGTGCAGACTCTTTGCCATTCATTCTATGCGACTCATCCGTAAATATCCCAACGAAACCAATCTAAGCCCGAATTGGTAAAATTAGTCAGTTAATTTGATATAGCATGCGCGATCTAAAATGACTTTTAAAGCCGCAACCGCTAAATTTTATTGAACTTCGCTGAATTAAAACGTTCGAATCTACATATAATCACAAATCCCCTTTTATTCATTGTCATTTGCACCTAACATAGCTTTTTTTCGGCTTTCTACTTAACGCCAGCAACATTATTGATATACGCTTTTTGAAGGATTTTGTTTTATGCGCGCCAGTCAGTACTTTTTCGCCACATTGCGCGACACTCCAAGTGATGCAGAAGTCATCAGCCACCAGCTCATGCTCCGCGCTGGGTTGATTCGTCGCCTCGCTTCTGGTCTTTACACTTGGATGCCGCTGGGCTTACGCGTATTACAAAAAGTCGAAAACATCATTCGCGAAGAAATGAATGCCAGCAACGCGCTTGAGCTCAAAATGCCAGTCGCACAACCTGTTGAACTGTGGGAAGAATCGGGTCGTTTTCAGGCTTATGGCCCAGAGCTGATGCGCTTTAAAGACCGTCATGATCGTCCATTTGTCCTCGGCCCAACACATGAAGAAGTGATTACAGATATTGCTCGTGAAACGCTGAAAAGCTATAAGCAATTGCCTATTAATTTCTATCAAGTTCAAACTAAATTTCGTGACGAAATCCGCCCACGTTTTGGTGTAATGCGCTCACGCGAATTCATCATGAAAGACGCCTACTCGTTCCATACGACTCGCGAATCATTGGCAGACACCTATCAAGTGATGCATGACACTTACAGTCGTATTTTCACACGTCTAGGTTTGAACTTCCGTGCGGTGCAAGCAGATACAGGCTCAATCGGCGGCTTTGCCTCACATGAATTCCATGTGTTGGCAGACAGCGGTGAAGACGATATTGCATTTTCGAATGTGTCGCAGTACGCGGCAAATATCGAAAAAGCGGAAGCCATTACAATTGGTGAACGCCCTGCAGCAAGTAAACCGTTCGCAATTGTCGATACACCTAATCAAAAAACCATTGAAGAAGTCAGTCAATTCCTCAACGTTCCTGCAAGCACCACAGTCAAAACACTGATCGTGCGCGGTGTTGCTGATGAACATGGCAAATATGGCTTAGTCGCTTTAGCACTTCGTGGCGATCACACGCTGAACGAAATCAAAGCTGAAAAAATTGAAGAAGTGGCTAGCCCGCTCACTTTTGCGAGTGATGAAGAAATTGCAGCGCTTGGCTTAACCGTTGGTTATATTGGTGTACATGGCTTATCCATTCCATTGTTTGTTGATCGCGCAGCAGCCGTCGTTGCTGACTTTGTTGCGGGTGCGAATACTGCGAATCAGCACGCAACAGGCGTCAACTGGGAACGTGATGCACCAATCACTCAAACCGTTGATCTTCGCAATGTCGTCGAAGGTGATGCGTCACCTGATGGTCAAGGTACATTAACGATTAAACGTGGTATCGAAGTTGGTCATATTTTCCAACTTGGTCAAAAATACTCAGAAGCACTGAACTGTAAAGTTTTAGGTGAAGATGGCAAACCATTAATCGTCACCATGGGCTGTTACGGCATTGGTGTCACTCGTGTGGTTGCCGCAGCGATTGAACAGAATTTTGATGACAAGGGTATTTTGTGGCCTCTATCCATTGCGCCATTTACCGTTGCAATCGTGCCAATGAATGCTGCGAAATCACCACGTGCTGTTGCAGCAAGTGAAGAGCTATATCAAGAGTTAAAAGCACAAGGTTTTGATGTGCTTCTCGATGACCGTAACGAACGCCCAGGTGTGAAGTTTGCTGACCTTGAATTGATTGGCGTGCCACATCGTATTGTCATTGGTGAGCGCGGCTTAGATGCTGGCACCTTTGAATATCGTGGTCGCCGTGATACTGAAGCACGTGAGCTCACTAAAGATGAATTGTTGGCTGTGCTGAAAGGCTAAACCTTCACGGTAATAAAAAAGGAGGCGAACATTTAAATGTTCGCCTCCTTTTTTTATTGCCACAGAAAAATCAGACTAAATTTTCATAGAAACGCCATGTATCTATCGCCATTTCATCAACCGTACGCGTTGCTTGCCATCACACCAACTCATTTGCAAGAGACGCATCCGCATAAACGCTGGCGGAATCACCATCTCGACGAGCCACGACTTTGTAAGGGATATCGCGTCCAACTGCTTTTGAGAACGCATCCAGCATTTGCTTGACTGAAACACCTTCACCACGCCCAAGATTAATGATTTCAAATGCTTGAGGTTGAGTTGCTAACCAAGATAGTGCCTTGGTATGACCACTAATCAAATCCTGTACATGAATAAAATCACGAACACCCGTGCCATCGACGGTATTGTAATCATTACCAAAGACTTGCAAGAACGGACGTTCATCACGTGCAACTTGGGCAATGTACGGCACTAAATTATTTGGAATCCCGTTTGGTACTTCGCCAATAATTCCGCTCGGATGAGCGCCCGCTGGATTGAAATAGCGCAATACCGCAATTCGCCAGCCTTGTTCAGCAAGCGCCAAATCTTGTAAAACCTGTTCACAAATTTGCTTACTGCGCCCATAAGGGGTGATCGGTGCTTGGCGCGCGCTTTCAGGAATTGGCAAAGCTTCTGGCTCACCGTAAATCGCGGCAGTAGAACTAAAAACGATGGTTTTCACTTGGGCTTCTTTCATGACATATAACAATGAAATTAAGCCATTCACGTTATTATCATAATAATCCAGCGGCTGTTGAATCGATTCATTGACCGACTTTGACCCTGCAAAATGCAC
>CAYJUB010000187.1:2590-5244 GCA_964373145.1 uncultured Moraxellaceae bacterium | reverse complement strand
CTGGCTTACCATATGGTGTGGATGAATCGCCGCATCTATGGTTTGAAAAGTAATCATTCTTAAAACAAATTCTGGTAAGTGAACGCATGTAACATTTGTGTACGGTTGTAATGTTTGTGAACACTTGTACACTAATATACGCGATATTTTATTTTAGTCAACACTTGTACACTGAAATTTTATTAAATTAATTTTTAGCAGGCGTGTGAATTTGTTAAACTTGGATCATTCATATTTGTTGCACTGTTTTATTCATTGTTTTCGTAGCTGTTTTTTTACTTTTTAATGGTTGGATGATTCGCCTATGTCTTTACGCGACGAGCGCAAGCAACAAAGCAGACAAGCGCTGCTGGATGCTGCACTGACGCTGAGCAGTGAAGGCGGGCGATCTTTCGGCACGATTAGTTTACGTGAAGTGGCGCGTGAGGCAGGACTTGTCCCGACAGCGTTTTATCGTCATTTCCAAGATATGGATGAGCTGGGCGCAGATTTAGTGGATTATGTATCGGGTACTTTGCATCGGCTGCGGATGAGTTTGCGCGAAGGCTTTGTATTGTCGGCTGTGAATTCAGCATCGAATACGTCCACCACGCGTGGCAGTATTGAGCGTTTCTTTACGGCGATTGAAAAGCAGCCGAATTACTGGGCATTTCTGGTCCGGGAGCGTTGGGGTGGCTCGGTCGTGGTCCGTCGTGCAATCGATAAAGAAATACGATTCTTTTCGCAGGATATGGCGGAAGATTTAAAAAACTTACCCGCATTTAAAACACTAGAAACGTCTGATTTAACCAATGTCTCTGAAATTTTTGTCAATTTATCTTTTTCTTGGGCAATGACCTGGATTACGTTGCCACTGTTTGAAGAAGAAAAACCTTTAATAGAAAAGCAAGACCAGTTGATTCAACGGGCAACGCGTCAAGCGCAGTTGTTGAATCGTGGTGTATCGAATTGGCAGAGTAAGCCAGAACGGATTGAGCAGAAGTAGTCGCTCCGTTGCACTCGTTGCCATTGCCCGCGTTTCTTTTTTATAAGAATCGTATTTTCCGATCATAAATATAGAAAAAAACCGTTTTACCCCATGATGCTGCGGCGTTATCGTAGGGCTCTAGCGAGCTTTACGTGGAGTAATAATAATGAGCCAAAAACCAACCTGTCCCATGACCAGCACGAATGGTGCACCAGTTCCCAATGATCAAAATAGCATTACTGCCGGCGAACGAGGGTCAATGACCTTTGATAATTGGCGTGTGTTTGAAAAATTGGCACATTTTAACCGTGAGCGTATTCCTGAGCGTGTCGTACATGCACGCGGCACGGGGGCTTATGGCACGTTTACGCTGACGAAAGATTTGTCTGATTTGACGATTGCAACGTTTTTGCATGGTGTTGGTAAACAAACAGAGCTGTTTGCGCGTTTCTCTACGGTCGGTGGCGGTCAAGATTCGAGTGATTATGCCCGTGATCCACGTGGGTTTGCTTTGAAATTTTATACCGAGCAAGGAAATCTGGATATTGTCGGTAATAATACCCCTGTATTTTTCCTCCGTGATGGCATCAAGTTCCCCGATTTTATTCACTCTCAAAAGAAAAATCCTGCAACGAATTTACCTGATCCAGCCGCCGCATTTGAGTTTTGGGCGAGTACGCCGCAGTCACTGCATCAAATGACTATCCTGATGTCAGATCGCGGTATTCCTGCTTCATATCGTCATATGCATGGCTTTAGTTCACACACCCTGAGCTTTTGGAATAAAGACGGCAAGCGAACATGGGTGAAGTGGCATTTTAAAACCAATCAAGGCATTAAAACATTGCGTGGTTCAGAAGCTGCAGCTATGCCCGCTTTTGGCGCGCAGCAAGATTTAGTGCAGGCGATTGAGCGTGAAGAATTCCCAAGTTGGGCGGTTAAGCTTCAGCTCATGACTGAAGAACAGGCCAAAACGTACCATATCAATCCGTTTGATTTAACTAAAGTCTGGCCGCACGCCGATTTTCCACTGGTTGAGATTGGTCAGTTTGAGTTGAATCGTAATGTTGTTAATTATTTTGCCGAAACGGAGCAAGCGGCGTTTAGCCCGAGCAATTTAATTCCTGGCGTCGGTGCGTCACCCGATAAAATGTTACAAGCGCGTTTGTTCGCCTATGCCGACGCACATCGTTATCGTGTTGGGGTGAATGTCAATCAGCTGCCTGTTAATTCGCCACGTTGCCCTGTGCATCATTATCAACGTGATGGTGCAATGGCGGGGATGCCTGCTGCATTCGGAGCGGAAAACAACCAAGGCGGCGGTGTGAATTATTATCCTAATGATCGTGTTGCGGCGGGTGCTGCTGCACCTGATGCCAGCGTTACAGAACCGCCAATGCCGATTTTAGGTGATGCGTGGTTAAAAGCATACGATACACAAGAAGAGGATAACTTTTCTCAAGCAGGAGATTTATTTCGCTTAATGTCGGATGATCAAAAAGATCAACTGACGTCGAATATTGCAGATGGCTTAAGTCAGGCTAATGCGAGTATTCAAGCGCGGATGTTGGCCCAATTTAGCGCGGCCGATCCTGATTACGCTGCACGTATCCAAGCGAAACTGCACAAAAACTAAATGTTGAACCATAAAAAAGCCGCTTTAAAAAGCGGCTTTTTTAAATCAATT
>CAYJUB010000187.1:0-2580 GCA_964373145.1 uncultured Moraxellaceae bacterium | reverse complement strand
ACGACTGTTTTCACAGCGCCCGCTTTGCGTTCTTTATCCACGAGGAAGCTGACAATTTTGATGGCTTTTTCATCTTCACCAGATACAACATACTTGCCGTTCACGACAAGCGCAGGTACGCCTTCAAGTTGATATTGCATGGCTAGTTTTTTCGACTGAGCAATTTTTCCAGTCACTGCAAATGAATTGAACAAGCCGTTAAACTTGGCGATATCAATACCTTGGGTTGCATAAAACGAGGCTTGATCGCTCTGGCTAAAGATATATCGTGGTTGTAGCGGATTTTTATGGATTGCGCTGAACAATGCAGCGTGGATCTGTTCAGTTTTTCCAAGCATGTCAATCGCATAAAAGCCGCGCGCACTTTGTTCCCAGACAGGATTCAGCGCCGCAGGTGTACGGACGAAATTCACGTCAGCAGGTTTGGTTTTAAGCCATTGGGTGACAAACGGGTCGAGGCGGTAGCAGTGTGGACAGCCATACCAAAAGAACTCACGCACTTCGATTTGATTCGGTTTGTCGAGTGGACCTTGACTAGCGAGTACGCGGTAATCTTTGCCCGCAGTATAGCTTTCAGCAGCATTCGCCAGACCAGAGACGCTGGTCAAGCTGAATGTTGCGATCATCGCAAATAGGGTGTTTTTGAAACTACGGCTCATCGAGAGTGTCATGAAATATCCTTTACATGCTTGGCATTGAATACGGGTGTGACGCAAAATTTGGATCACAATACTGTGAAAGACAGTTGCAAGCGTCTGGGATTCACATTGCAACGTATAGTCAATTTATTTACAAGCGTAAGATAGGATATTAATCGGAAAGTTTCAGTAGTTTGTCTGTGAGTTTTTCGATAACAATGTGAGGAAAATAAGGAAGTTTTTGCACATTCGGATCAAACCGTGCAATTTTGTTTTACACTTAGGCTGAATGTTCATTTATAAATATGAAGTAGGACGAGTAGATCAATCATGACCCTAGATGCCGCCGCAACCTCAGCACAACCGTTAAATGTGGATGACCAAGAAATTGCTAAGTTTGAAGCATTGGCTTCTAAATGGTGGGATGCCAATTCCGAATTTCGTCCATTACATCAGATCAATCCACTGCGCTTGAATTGGATCAGTGATCGTGTCGATGCAGCGACGGGTTTAGCAGGCAAACGCGTGCTCGATGTCGGTTGTGGCGGCGGTATTCTCGCTGAATCCATGGCACGTCGTGGCGCGAATGTGCTGGGAATTGATATGGGGCTTGCGCCTCTGTCAGTTGGCCGTTTACATGCTGAACAGAACAACGTCGAAGGCATCGAGTATCGCCAAGTACCTGTCGAGCAATTGGCAGAAGAAATGCCAGAACAGTTCGATGTCGTCACTTGCATGGAAATGCTCGAGCATGTGCCTGATCCATCTTCGATTGTTCGTGCGTGTATGAAGTTGGTCAAACCAAACGGAATCGTCTTTTTTTCAACGATTAACCGTAATCCGAAGTCGTATTTGTTTGCCATTATTGGTGCGGAATATGTGTTGCGGATGTTGCCACGTGGCACGCATGAATATAAAAAATTCATTCGTCCTTCCGAGTTGGTAGGGTTTGCACGTGATGCCAATTTAAAATTGGAAGAAATGACGGGTTTACATTTCAATCCGTTGACCCAGCATTATTGGCTCGCACCCAATGTCGATGTGAATTACATGTTGTCGACGCGGAAAGTTGCGCAATGAGTGGACTTCAACATATTCAAGCGGTTTTATTTGATTTAGATGGGACGTTGATTGATACCGCCCCTGATTTTATTCGGATTATTAAAGAGCTGTGCGCTGAAGCGAATGTAGAACCCGTTGCTGATGAGGAAATCCGTGTACAGGTTTCTGAAGGTTCTAAGGCGATGGTGCGGTTATTTCATCCAGAATTAGATGACGATAGTCCTGAATTGACACATTATCGCAATGAATTTTTGCGACGCTATGCAGCAAATATCGCGGTGCATACGACGTTGTTTGACGGAATGGATGCGGTGTTGAGTGAGCTGGAAGCCAAGAATATTCCGAGGGGTATCGTGACCAATAAACCGCGTAGTTTGTCGGTGGCGTTGCTCGATGCGTTGGATTTGACGAAGCGCTGTGCGGTGCTTGTTTGTCCTGATGATGTGAAGCATACCAAGCCAGATCCTGAACCCATGTATTTGGCTGCTTCGATCATTGGGGTTGCGCCTGAAAATATCATCTATGTTGGCGATCATCCGCGCGATATCGACGCAGGTCGTGCTGCGGGTATGAAAACGGTGCTTGCCGCGTATGGTTATTTGCCGCCAGAGTTGGCAGCAGATTTAGATAGTTGGCAGGCTGATTTTATTATCCAGCATGCAAAAGAATTACAAACTTTACTGGCTGCTTAAAATAAGCAGTGTGACGTGGCATAAGTATTGTTGTTTTTAATATTTGATTAAAAAAATGAAACAGCTTAAAAGGATTATCTTATGTACTTGCCGATGGATTTATTGACCTATCACGCTGCACCTGATTTGCTGGCTAATCGCGTTATTCTCGTGACTGGGGCAGGTGATGGGATTGGTCGCGCTGCGGC
>CAYJUB010000186.1:0-5271 GCA_964373145.1 uncultured Moraxellaceae bacterium | reverse complement strand
TGGATTGCCGCAGATAACGCAGTTTGTTGTTCGGTCAGCATGATGATTTCCTAATAAATAATTTCTATAACAGCGTGAAAAAAACCACTTCAAAAGTGGATATCTCAATAACATAATGGATGATGGCATTTTGCCATGATTAGGTGACAAATAATGCGCATAATACGAATCACTACTTCTATTTGAACATGATCACGCAGCAATCTAAGGCAAGATATCCGCCAGATTACCCTTATCTTCCAACCACACTTTACGGTCGCCTGAACGTTTCTTGGCAAGTAACTTATCGAGTAAATTATTGGTGAGATGCGTGTCATCCATATCAAGCTGCACCAATCGCCGTGTATCAGGATCCATAGTCGTTTCACGCAACTGCAACGGATTCATCTCACCCAAGCCTTTAAAACGGGTAATTTGCGGTGCTTTGCCTTTGATTTTCTTTAATACTGACTGCAACTCATCGTCATCTAATGCGTAATGCACATCTTTGCCCGCATCGATTCGATACAACGGCGGCATCGCCACAAACAAATGCCCCTGCTCAATCAGCGCAGGAAAATGCTTCACAAACAACGCACATAGCAACGTCGCAATGTGTAATCCATCTGAATCCGCATCCGCCAAGATACACACTTTGCCATAACGCAACTCGGATAAATCATCACTGCCGGGATCAACCCCAATCGCAATCGCAATATCATGAACCTCTTGCGACGCCAGCACCTCATTAGAAGACACTTCCCATGTATTCAAAATCTTACCGCGCAACGGCATGATCGCTTGAAAAACTCGACTGCGCGCCTGTTTGGCGCTGCCACCCGCCGAATCTCCCTCAACGAGGAATAGTTCGGTTTCTTCGCGTGTCACACTGGAGCAATCAGCCAGTTTCCCTGGCAATGCTGGGCCAGAAACGATTTTCTTCCGTTCAACTTTTTTCGCCGCTTTCAAACGACGACCTGCACGCTCAATCGCCATTTCGGCTAAACGCGTACCGACGTCTGGATGTTTATTCAACCACAACGAAAAGGCATCTTTGGCAATGCTCTGCACAACGGGCGCCGCTTCACGACTAGAAAGACGCTCTTTGGTTTGTCCTGAGAATTGCGGCTCTTGGAACTTGAGCGACAGGATGAAATTAACGCCATCCCACACATCATCCGCAGATAATTTCATATTACGTGGCAATAAGTTCCGCATCTCACAGAACTCACGCAGCGCATCGGTTGTGCCTGTACGCAGACCATTCACATGCGTTCCGCCTTGCGCGGTGGGGATCAAATTGACATAACTTTCTTGAATGCTATCGCCATCTTCTGCTGACCAGCACAGCACAAATTCACAAGCCGCGCGTTCTGCTTTTCCACTCCCTGCGAATGGTTCAAAAGGCACGGTTTCTCGACCTTGCAACTCGTCCTTCAGATAATCAACGAGGCCATTTTCAAATTGCCATGTTAATTTCTCACCGCTTTCCTCATCGGTGAAGACCACTTTCAGACCGGCTGAAAGCACTGCTTTGGCTTTTAAATTATGTTTGAGCGCACGTACTGAAAACTTTGGACTATCGAAATATTTGCCATCTGGCCAAAACCGTACCAACGTGCCACTTTGACGCTTCGGAAAACCTTCTTTCGCAATCAAATCGGTGACTTTTTCACCATGCTCAAAGCTCATCTGATACTGACTACCACCGCGCAACACACTGACATCGACTCGCGTCGACAATGCATTGACCACGGAAATACCCACACCGTGTAAACCACCCGAAAACTGATAGTTATCGGTAGAGAATTTGCCGCCCGCATGGAGTTTGGTCATGATGATTTCGATACCACTCTGACCATATTCAGGGTGAATATCGACTGGCATGCCGCGACCATTATCCTGCACCGATAACGAACCATCTTTATAGAGAATCACATCGACCTGATTGGCGTGACCTGCCAATGCCTCATCGACCGCATTATCAATGACTTCTTGCGCTAAATGATTGGGGCGCGTCGTGTCCGTGTACATACCTGGACGACGACGGACGGGATCTAAACCAGAAAGAACCTCAAGAGATTCAGCAGTATATTGAGTCACTAAACACGTAATCCTAAAGTAATACCAATCTAAAAAACGACATAAATCCTATAGACTGAATGCGCTAATCCATCAGCCAAATAAAAAATCAATCATGAGTGGAATTTTGCTATCCATATCAAGCATAACATGATCGCCGCCAGTCTCAATCACCATCGATGATTGCGCGCCATCTTGGCCGTAATAACCTTCGGCAACCCGATAATCTAAGACGTCATCACCTGTTTTCAGCAACACCAGTATTTTTTCAGCATGACTCGGCACAGGTTCATAGAGTGCTTCTAAATCGACCAATTCACTCTGCTTAATTGTCCAGCCACCCTCGGTGGTATAACCATTTTGACCATTGGTAAAATAACGCTTAAAGCGTTCGGAAGGTCGCACCGCAGGATTCACGAGCACCGACTTCACCCCAAATTTTGCGGTGCACACCGTGGCAAAAAAACCACCGAATGAACTCCCCACAATCCCTGTGTGAGGATCGTTTTGAATCGCTTGAGTCAGGATTTCCATGACTTGCAGCGGCGGTAAATTACAGTCAGGACGAATGACGTTGATTTCAGGGCGATGTTCGGCACACCAATCACGCAACATCTTGCCTTTGATGGCGTTCGAATCACTATTTAAACCATGAATATAAATGAGTTGCATAAATAATTTCTTCAATATCCCTAAAACGAACAACCAGACCAATAACGGAATTTATCACATCCCGACATCATACGCCGCACTACGCAACAAACGAATAAAAGAAAGCAGCAATCAGACATGCTCATCATCAGCCCGTATAACCGCTTATGTGAATTATCAGTTCACATAAAGTACTTTAATGTTATGCTTGGATTGAATATGTTTATCAATAGTGTCGAACAGTTCACTCAATAAATGTGGGTCGAGTGAACTAGTATGCGTAATATCCGAAAGTAGAGTGTATTTTCAACAAGCACAGTGTCTTGGGCAGATCCTTTAAACTCTTAAGGGATTAACATGAACAAAACACGGTAATGATCACTGTACGATATCCGTCATCGAGAGTCCTATGCCTCCTAGCCTAACCCCTTTGCATGAACCTTATTGCAATCTACGTAAATCACCGATTACACAAGGTGATTTAATTGAAGGACTTGCGCAGCTCGCAACCACAGGCGTGTCTCGAACGACTGAATTCGTCCAAGTATTTTATCGTGAAGCCATCTTGCGCTCAGTCGGTTTGTATAACGAAGATCATCAAAATAGTTTGCAAAAAGAAGTCTCTGATCGCTCCTTCAGCATGATTAAATTCATGATGAAGTATACAGGTCAATATGCAGCGCACGGTTTACGCGTCCTAGGTCGTGTCAGCCAAGAACACACTCAGCAGCAACTCGCGCCACCGATACATATGCTCGTCAGTGCCCTCAATGGCATCATGGGTGATCATTTAGTCTATGACTGCAATCCATTGGCATTACCCATGTTGACTTATGATCGTCATGGCAAGCCGCATACAGGCGAACTTCGCGGTCGAGTCGTGATTTTTGTCCATGGTTTATGTATGGACATCCACAGTTGGTATCCCAGTAAATACCAAAGCATGGGTGAACAAATATATCGCCATCAAGATTGCACAGTCCTTTATTTAAATTACAACACAGGTCGACGCATCTCATTAAACGGTCGATCTTTTTCTAACTTACTCAATGATCTATGCATTAAGAATCCCGATATCAGTCACATTGATATTATTGGTCATAGCATGGGTGGCTTAGTTTCTCGCAGTGCGTTGTTCTATGGCAAACAAGCAGGCTTTAATTGGATTCTTCTGGTTGATCATTTGATCTGTTTAGGCTCTCCGCATCAGGGCGCTTTACTCGAACGTCTTAGTTATATGCTGCAAGACAAGGTCGGTAAAATTCCGTTTGCGGGTACGGTCGCACGTCTTGGAGACTTGCGTAGTGCAGGCATTATTGACTTACGTTGGGGCAGCATTCGTGACGATGATTGGGAACATCAAAAATCAGGTCGTCGCGGTGATTTTGATGACAACCGCCGTCCTGCGCCACTCCCGTCAAATATCAAAGCCTATTTTGTTGCCGGAACCATTGAACGCGAAAACATACATTCTAAAACACGAGAAGCAGTGGGAGATTATCTGGTTAGCGTGAAGAGTGCCTTAGGCGAACATGCAAATCCTGAATATCAGCTCAATGTACCACCAGAGCGCAAAGTGGTGCTTTACGGCGTAGACCACATGACCATTCAATACAGTCAGCGTGTGATTGACCATGTATTAACATGGCTTGCACCCACGCCTAAACAGACTCCAGCCAAAAAAGTCGTTCAGGAAGCATCCGCTGTCGCCAGCTAAGGCTTGATTGTTGAATCACAAAAGTACAGACCAAAAAAAAGCAGCTCAAGAGCTGCCTTTTTATGCGCAATCCTAGGAACAGGACTTAGGCACGATTTTGATAGCGACGAATCGTTTGAATCTGAGCCGCTGTTTCTGCCAACACTGCTAACGCAGCTGCGGAATCAAAGTCACCTTTTTGGTTTGCCAACAAACTTTCTGCTTGTTGACGCGCTTCCAAGATTTTCGCTTCATCCAAGTTTGCAGCACGGATCGCCGTATCAGCCAAAACTGTTACAACATGCGGCTGTACTTCAAGTACGCCGCCAGATACGTAGATCTGCTCTTCTTGACCATCAGCTTTTTGCACTCTCAGGGTGCTCGGCTTGAGTAATGTTACCAGAGGCGTATGCCCTGCTAAGATCCCCATTTGCCCAGCAACACCATCAGCAATCAGCATGCTGATGTCGCCGCTGTAAATCGAGCCACTGACGCTAACGATATCACAATGTAAAGTTGACATGTGGCGTTCTCCTGCTCGTTGGCTTATTTAGCTGCTAGCTTTTCAGCTTTAGCAACGGCTTCTTCGATACCACCCACCATGTAGAACGCTTGTTCTGGCATGTGGTCGTAATCACCAGCGATAATGCCTTTGAAACCAGCAATCGTATCTTTTGATGAAACCAACTTACCTGGTGAACCAGTGAACACTTCAGCAACATGGAACGGTTGTGACAAGAAGCGTTGGATTTTACGAGCACGGTATACAACCAGCTTGTCTTCTTCCGCCAACTCATCCATACCCAAGATCGCGATGATGTCTTTGAGTTCTTTATAACGTTGCAGAATGGTTTGTACACCAC
>CAYJUB010000185.1:0-5284 GCA_964373145.1 uncultured Moraxellaceae bacterium | reverse complement strand
CAACAGTGAACCAACCATGATACAGCTTGCACCCGCAGCAATCGCTTTTGCCACATCGCCTGAATAACGAATACCACCATCTGCAATCAGCGGAATTTGTTCTTTCAGCGCACGTGCCACATTATCCACAGCAGAAATTTGTGGAACACCGATACCCGCAACGATACGAGTAGTACAGATTGAACCCGGGCCAATACCGACTTTCACCGCATCTGCACCCGCATCCAACAGCGCAAGCGCGGCATCACCCGTTGCAATATTGCCGCCAATGACTTGAATATGTGGGAATTCGCGCTTAATCCAACGTACACGCTCAATTACACCATTTGAATGACCATGCGCGGTATCCACAACCAACACATCAGCACCCGCTTCGATCAGTGCAATCACACGATCAGGCGTATCTGCACCAGTTCCAACTGCGGCACCAACGCGCAAGCGACCCAGTGAATCTTTTGAAGCACTTGGATACAGTTCCGCTTTACGGAAATCGTTAACCGTGATCAAACCTTTGAGTTCGTAATTATCACCAATCACCAGCACTTTTTCGATGCGATGTTGATGCAACAAGCCTTTGATATGCTCGCTGGTTTCGCCTTCACGGACAGTGACTAATTGATTTTGCGGCGTCATGATATTACTGACTGGCTGCGAAAGATTCGTTTCAAAACGCATATCGCGACTGGTCACAATCCCAACAACTTTATCACCCACCACAACAGGCACACCGCTAATACGATGCGCTTGAGTCAATGCAATGAGTTCTCCAACACTGAGGTCAGGGCCGACCGTAATCGGATCTTTCACCATACCCGCTTCGAATTTTTTTACACGACGAACTTCAGCGGCTTGCGCAGCAATGTCCATATTTTTATGCAGAATGCCGATACCGCCTTCTTGGGCAATCGCAATCGCCATACGCGATTCGGTCACGGTATCCATCGCGGCAGAAACGAGCGGAATATTCAGCTCAATACCACGAGTGAGACGCGTCTTCAGAGAGACATCTTTAGGAAGTACATTAGAGAAAGCAGGAAGTAACAACACATCGTCGAAGGTTAGTGCTTCTTGTACGATATTCAGCATGGTGTCCTCTTGGTGCTTTTAAACACGGCTATTTCAATGCGGCATTATACACAAGGCAGCGCGAGAGTGCGACCTTGTGATCTGAACATGGCGTTCAGTTTTATTCATTTTACAAAAAAATCATGCCCCTGCCATGACATCAAAGACCGATAAAAACAACAAAGAGAATTAAGCAAAATTATGAATAATCAGATTATTTTTTCTTAGGAGCTCTGCTTTTTGATACTAGAGGTACCGTTGCATTCGCAATTGAGTCAACTTGGACACCTTTTTGTCTACACAAAACGGCAAGTTCGAATGCAACCGCTCGAACAGGCTTTCGGACATCGTCTATTTTTCCCATATTGTTTTTCACACAATCCATCGACGCGGAAAAAGCCTTCTCACGCTTATCGTTATCGATTTGCTTTTGCGCCTTCAAATCTGGTTTGCCGACAACAGTGTCTTCTTGTGCCACGGGCAATACGTCGATTTTTGCTTTAGCTTTCTCATCATTGATTTTTTTATTTTCAGCACTTTTAGCGAGTCGTGCGCGCCGTTCCGCCTGTTCTAACTGTGCGGGTTTGACTGTTTTCTTTTGCGCTTTCTTATCAAGATTTGCAACAGCCAAGCACTCCTCCTTTTTTACACTCGAAGTGCAATCAATGGGTTGCAGAGTACTATCAACGGCTGGAGGAGTACGATCTGGCTTAACGGTGCTGCAACCACTGAGAAGCGCTAACACAAGAATGAAAAACATATTGCGATTCATATTAGCCTTCATTGAGATAAATATTTCCATATAATGCTATACATGCTAACCACCAATAAAATTTTAATCAAAGACATTCCATTGGCTCAACAAAAATATCTCAGTGCTTTAGCAACGTTGGATGATACGCACGGCACAACCCCACGCTCATTCGAACCAAACCCTACTTACTATTACCTACAGGCCATTCACAGCACGCTCCATTCTTGCCTGCTGAAATTCTTGAGCTTGCTGCTGAAACTTGGAACGATCATGACTAAAATTAAGCACTGACGATGCTTGGACTTCTTTTATTGGAAGTTCCGTATGAAAAGTCGTTCCCTTTGCATGATCAACAACCCGCGAACGAGTGCTTGCTGCGCCATCATGCCGATCTGAAAAGGAGACTTCTCCTTTTTGACCCTGCGACTGAAACACCGTGACTTTGCTATTAGCAGCATTATTTGGCTTCAACGCATTAGGCAATAAAGCAATGAGTCGCTCCCTTTTTTCTAGACTTTGACTTTGCCACAATAAAGGCGCTGCAGCGACCACACCCACAATTAAAACAATCTTAAACAACGACATACAGCAACACACCCAAATACATTATTAAACACTAAAGCAACACGCGCCGTAAATCCCCCAAGAGCACCGCCAATGCACGTGCAAACCTTGCAGCATCAACCCCATTAATCACCCGATGATCATAGGATAATGACAACGGCAGCATCAGACGTGGTTGAAACGCTGCACCATCCCACACAGGTTGCATGACTGCTGGCGATAAACCCAAAATCGCCACTTGGGGCCAATTCACCAACGGCGTAAAGCCAGTACCGCCCATTGCACCCAGACTAGAAATCGTAAACGTTGCGCCCGATAAATCATTCGGCCCAAGTTTTTTATCACGCGCCTTCTGACCCAATTCGCCCAACTGCTCCGCGATCTCGCGAATACTTAAACGATCAGGATGACGCAACACAGGTACGATCAAACCATCATCGGTAGCAACCGCAATACCCAAATGAATTTCTTCGCGGACTTTAATGGATTTGCCATCATCGTTGAGATGACTATTAAAACGTGGCTCTTTCAACAACAAATGCGCTGTCGCTTTGGCAATGAATGCAAGTATGGTCAGACCAATGCCTTGTTTTTTATATTCATCTTTTAACTCAACGCGCAATTTTTCCAAATCAGTAATATCGGCGTGATCAAACTGCGTCACCTGCGGCATATACAAATTCAACGACAACTGCGGAATCGCCGCTTGCTGCAAACGCGTCAGCGGCTCATCGTGTGATGCACCCCATTTACTGAAATCAGGCAATGGCGGTAATCCAGATGAAGCAGAAGCAATCGTTGGCGTGCTGGTAACAGGCACAGCCGTCAGACGTTGTTTGACATACGCATAAACATCTTCTTTCATCACCCGACCATTGATACCACTGGCTGTGACATTGTGTAAATCAACGCCCAATTGCCGCGCCGTTTGGCGTACCGCTGGGCCAGCGTAGACATCAGCATTATTGGTCGTGCTTTCAACTGTTGGAGTATTTGGTGTTGCTGGTTTTTGGGTGACAGTTTGACTGATTGACGGCACTACAACTTGCGGTTGAGTAATGGAAGTAGCTTGTGTTGATGTAGCCAATTGAATTGGCTTTGTTGATTTCGCGCCTGCAACACCACCCAGCACCAATATCGGCATACCTTGCTTAACGCTTTGCCCTTGGCTCACAGTAATACTTTCAACCGTACCCGCAAATGGACTCGGCACTTCGACACTGGCTTTGGCAGACTCAACCACCACAAGACTTTGCCCAACCGTAACAACATCACCAACTTTGACCAAGATTTCCGAGACATCCGCTTGATCCACACCTAAATCAGGGACATCAACGGTTTGCGATGTTGTGGCGACAGTTTCATTCGTCGCGGGCTGTCCAGATTGAGTGATTGGCTTTTGCACGGCTTCTTTTTTTTCAACAGCCGGCGCTGCCGCAACAGGTGCAACATCTTCGACCGAACCAGATACAGTAAACAATGCAACGCCTTCTTGCACCATTTGCCCTTGCTTGACAAGGATCGATTCAATCATGCCATCGACTGGACTCGGCACTTCGACACTGGCTTTGGCAGATTCAACCACCAATAAGCTTTGGTTCTTCGTCACCTTATCGCCGACTTTCACTAAAATTTCTGACACTTCAGCTTTTTCTACACCGAGATCAGGGGTTCTGATTTCCATGCTTAAACCTCCTGTTTCGGTGTAGGTGATGTTGGCTCTAAGGCAAATTCAGGCCCGTCGGCGACATCTTCTGGCTTAGGCTTAACAGGCGCATCATCTTCAATATCAGCCTCGATGCCTTCCAACGGGGCAGCTTGTGCTGGAATTTTGGGCGCAGGCGCATCATGATTTTCTTCAAAATGCGGCTGTGGCAACCATGAAGGCGGTAAATTCGTTTCAATTTCAAAACTTGAAATCGCATCTTTCACCATACGCACATCAATCTCATCTTCATCAGCAAGTAACTTCAATACCGCGACCACGATATTCGCTGCATCGACGCCAAAGAACGCACGTAGATTTTCACGCGTGTCCGAACGACCAAAGCCATCCGTTCCTAATGTCACATAAGGACGATGATCGGGCAAAAACTGGCGAATTTGTTCACTGTATGCACGAATATGATCGGTCGCCGCCAGCACCACACCTTTATGCGGCGCAAGCTGCTGCGCCACCCACGAGACTTGCACAGGGTCATGCGGATGCAAACGGTTATGGTGATCCGCCGCCATGCCATCACGCGCCAACTCGTTAAAACTGGTCGCGCTCCAGATATTGGCATGAACGCCATATTCTTCTTTCAGTAATTTCGCTGCCTTGATCACTTCACGCAAAATCACGCCTGAACCAATCAGTTGCACGGTCGCATCGGCATCTTGTTGCAGTAAATACAAGCCTTTACGAATGCCCTCTTCCACGCCTTCTGGCATCGCTGGTTGGGTGTAATTTTCATTCATAATAGTCAGGTAATACTGAATCCGCTCGCCGTCTTGATACATGCGGCGCAAACCATCTTGCACAATCACCGCGAGTTCATAACCAAAACATGGATCGTAACTCACGCAGTTCGGCACAGTTGCCGCAAGCACATGCGAATGCCCATCTTGATGCTGCAAACCCTCGCCGTTTAAGGTGGTTCGTCCAGCAGTCGCACCGAGTAAAAAGCCTTGCGCCTGACAATCGCCAGCCGCCCAAATCAAATCACCCACGCGCTGAAAACCAAACATCGAATAAAACATATACATCGGAATCATTGGCAGCGCATTAGTCGAGTAACTCGTGCCGAGCGCAATCCACGCCGACAACGCACCCGCCTCGTTAATGCCTTCTTCCAGCATATGCCCCGTTCTATCTTCGCGATAATTCATCAATTGTTCATTATCTTCAGGGGTATACAA
>CAYJUB010000184.1:0-5307 GCA_964373145.1 uncultured Moraxellaceae bacterium | reverse complement strand
TATCGAGGCTTTGATGGACAGACGTGTGGCAAAGCAGTGATGAATAGCCCGTGGGAGGAAGATTAGATATTCGCCTTACCCAATCGAACAGACTACTTAGTCCCTTTTTCATGCACATCTTTGTATAGCAGCATTTTTTGAGTCTACGCTTAGAGATTCTCATAAAGATTTTCGCGGTTCGCGGTCATAACAAAAAAACTGATTCAACAGTATGTGATTAATTTTTATTGTTTTCCAATCAGTCCATCAAAAACTATAGGGGGCTGGGTTCTTAGGAATCACTTTAAAGTTCTTGATACTTATGAGCTTGAGTCATATGCTTCAAAACAGTTTCAAGCAACGCCCATTTTCAACCCATATTTACTCTGTATCTCGGCACCACAAGTCAATAAATCCTAACTTAAAAGGTATATAGAATGAAAAAATTCTTGAGGTATCTATTAATACTAATTCTGGTAGTCGCCATCATCGGTGTTGCCTTTTTGTTCCGACCGATAGCATCGAAAACAATCAAAACGACAGATGGAGAGCCTGTCGTTGATGTCGTACTCATCGGTGGCGGTATCATGAGCGCGACCCTAGGCACCTATCTCACTGAACTACAGCCTAATCTGCAAATCCGCATGTATGAGCGACTGGATAAAGTTGCGCAAGAAAGTTCTTTTGGCTTTAACAATGCAGGTACGGGTCACTCTGGCTTTATGGAAATGAATTATACCGAAGAAAAAAACGGTAAAATGGATATTTCAAAAGCCGCAGAAGTGGCCAATCAATTTGAAATTTCCAAACAATTCTGGGCATATCAAGTCGAGCATAAAGTTTTAGGCCAGCCCAATTCATTCATTAACCCCGTCCCCCACCACGCGTTTGTGATGGATGACAATGTTAAATTTTTAGAAAAACGCTATGCCGCCATGATCCAAAACCCATTTTTCAAAGGCATGAAATTCACTGAAGACCCCAATGTCATTAAACAATGGGCGCCTTTAGCCATTGAAGGACGCGATCCAAACCAAAAAGTTGCGGCAACACGTATGGAAATTGGCTCAGACGTCAACTACGGCGCAATTACTACGCAACTGGTTAGCCAACTTGAAAAATCTCCCAATTTTAAACTGCAGCTTTCAACACAAGTTGAAAATATCAGCAGGAATGCCGACAAAACATGGTCTGTGGAGTTTAAAAACTTGCAAACAGGTGCTGTTAACCATGTAAAAACGCATTTCATATTCATTGGCGCAGGTGGTGCGGCAATCAAACTACTGCAAAAAACAGGCTTACCCGAAGCAAAGCAATACGCTGGCTTCCCAGTTGGTGGTGAATTCCTCATTACCGATAATCCAGCAGTGACATCACTACATACCGCAAAACTCTATGGCCGCGCGGATATAGGCGCACCGCCCATGTCAGTTCCGCATATTGATACCCGTTACATCGACGGCAAAAAATATGTGCTCTTTGGGCCATTCGCAACGTACTCCAATAAATTTTTGAAAAATGGCTCCCAGTTAGATTTGCTTGCATCAACCAACAAAAATAACGTATTGCCCATGACTGCGATCGGCATAGAGAACACCGATCTGGTGAAATATCTAGTCAGTCAAGTGATGATGTCCGACCAAGACCGATTCAATGAATTGAAGAAATATTATCCGAATGCAAAATTTGAAGATTGGCACTTAAGCCAAGGTGGTCAGCGTGTTCAAATTATCAAGAAAGTGGAAGGTAAACCCGCGAAACTGCAGTTTGGTACGGAGATCTTTACATCAGAAGACCGCTCTGTGACCGCGTTGCTGGGTGCTTCACCCGGTGCCTCGACCTCCCCTTACATCATGCTGAGTCTGCTTGAAAAAGCATTCCCCGTTCAAACCCAAGGTGAGTGGAAAGGTAAACTACATGAGATCATCCGCTCCTATCAACAAAACCTCGCGGACAATCCAGAGCTCCTAGACCAAACCCGTAAATATACGAGTACCGCGCTCGGTCTCAATTACACGACACCTGCTGATTTACTTTCTGCAAAAAGTGCAGAAGTGACACTGGCAAAATAGTCAGCCTGATCTGAAGTTGTAAAAAAGGGGGATGAACTTAGATTCATCCCCCTTTTTCAATGTTTGTTTTCGATCATGCCATCTCAGTATCCAGGTAGTACATGATCACAGATTATGGTAATTTCAATGAGACTACAAAGGCGCAATTTAACCAATCTTTGCCTTGTTTGACTGGCACAATACCGCAATTTATCTATAGCTCACTTAGCTGATCCTGTATGAATAATACCTCACGCATCTTTAAATGGCTTGATATCATTTTACTCACCATCACGATCATGTTGGGACTGCAAGCCACCTATATTGTCATCATTGGGGGTACTGCATCCCTCTTTTGGTTTAGCATTGGACTCGTATGCTTAACAGGTCTTTCAAACTCTGTGTCTTCAATGAAAAGGCTTATCGCGAGCATTATTTTTTTTGCACTGGCGCTATACTTTATCCTTGCTCAAAATTTTCTCCTCATGGCCGGTCTGCTATGGAGCTATATCGCTTTCCTCACCTACCCCAAATACCTGTATCACCGCATCATTAAAACCGTATCTTTGTTGATCATTATTATTCTTTTCTACGTCCATCAGCAGACTTACTTTGAGCAGTTAAAACATCAATATAAACTACATGACTCAGGGGAAACGTGGCAGCAAAGTGGAGCGCTGTGAATAAAACCATTATCCTTTCTATTTACCCACCTTAAGGATTGCTGTAACGAACTTTAGAGACTCAGGTGAATTTTTGACATAAAAAAACCCCGGCTCTTTAGCTGGGGTTTTGTGATTGAATACAATCATTTATAAAAACGGAACCGCTTTTGGGGGCGATTCCAAACTGGAGCGGGAAAAGAGACTCGAACTCTCGACCCCAACCTTGGCAAGGTTGTGCGACCAAATTTAGACCAAAATATGCACAGACACATTAAACTATCTTAATGTTATATAACAATTAAATTTTAATATAAATTCTTAGCTGTTTAAGATAAATTTGTGTCCTCTAAAAATTTAGGCACATCATAATTGTAGCAGATTGACACCAACCAAAATAGATTATAGTCTCAAAGCTCCTCTCCCCCACCCCGATTGGAGAGTAGCTGAGATCATAGAATGCGCAAAAAAAATGAGCCGTTGATTCTAAATGCAATGCTGTTACCATCCATTTTTCATGATTCAAAACCTCGCATGATTGACTTCAAGCGATCGAAAATTTTATGCCATCCTGCGGCAAAAGATGCTTATCTCGCATACTATTCAATCCCGAAAATTGCCAATCATCATCTACAAAAAATCGACCTCTCCAATCCAATATTTTTGCAAGAAATCACATTACAAGATAATAAAATTGCCTATTTCTTCATTTCTTCATTCGATGTCGTACGACAAATTTATGCATCGAATAGGACAAAAGTCGGATGCTTCATTATAAAAACCACTGATATCGAAAACTTGAGAATATGGGCTTGGTATGAGCTCATTAGGATGCTGAACTCCAAAAGTCTTGACCCCGATATAGGGTTACCTAAATTCCGCGCGATTATCAATCAACATATGCCAACCGATTTAATCAATTATTTTTTTGGAGCGCGCAAACTCACTGCTCCTCAATTGTGTGATTTAGTAGGTATAACGAAAAGACAATATGACTATCAACAAATCAAGTTAAGCGCACGAGCTACATCGACATCGCCTTTAAGATTTAGCTTTAATGATATTTTGGAGCAAGCGAAAAATGCTTGAAGATGAATTTAATGTTAATGCTCTCATTGCAAAACTCATTCCATCCGATGTGCTATTTGTAGAGGAGTTACGATCTTTTTTACTCGATCGATTTCGCATAATAAATCGGTCTATAACAAATCTTAAAACAATTGAAATCCCCGATACTCAGAAAAGTTCTTTGACTCAAAGCAAACTAAAAGAAATTCAAGAACAGTGCAAAGGCAAAATTGAGGAATGGCCTGTCCCTGTTTATTTAGCATCATTGCTACAAATTCAAAATACAGCTATCAAGAAAATCGCAAATCAATGGTTATCCGCAAATATCTATATTCTCGTCAATTTGGTGTTCATTGGTAGGCATGAAGATAAGATTGATATGCTTTGTTTGCGATTTCGATCCGCTCACTCAAGAAGCAATTATCTTTGGTTATGGGATCAATTACCAAAACTTCCACTTGATTTAGAGGATATCGTCTCAGCACTTCGCACACTTCACGATAAGATCGTATGCGATGAAGATCAAAATATATCGGAACTGCCTAATAAAGCCTCAGCACGAATCAAAGAAATCCTAAGAGCTTACGAAACAGTCTTATTAGAAAAGCAAAAAATTAGGCGGAGTCCTAGAAATCAACCCGAATTTCAAACCCACGAGCAATCTGAAAACTATAAAACTCAAAAGATTAGATATCAAAATAACCCAGAACTCCCTCCAATCGGAGAAAATATTTTTCCTTTAGATGACCCCATTGAAGACATTGATTTACGAGAACAACAGGATGATCAAGACCATTCTGTTTTTTTGGACAATCAGTTTAAGCCGCAGTCCGGTACAGAATATTCAGCTCCGGCACAGAGTATCGCCATCCGTATGCAGGCAGCACATATTAGACGTCGTGATTTTGAATTTTTGACTGATCCAACCATCTTCGCATTACCAAGCTGTCAGCTTTTATTCAATCATTTATGGGGTGCGTTTAAAGATGGGGATGCCGCTTCGACGTGTTTATTATTGTCCATTTTAACAGCAACACCCGCAGAAAATTGGATAGCTATTGATGATCTCATCAACGCTAAAAATCTCATAATCGACCATAAAAATAAGGGATTAGCATGGCGAACATCACTAGATATTGCAGACCTCAAACTTAAGGCCATACAGGAACTAACAATCAATCAACACAGGCAGTTAGACATACCATTGCCCTATGAGATCTTCGGGATTTTGAAAAATAGTGGATTAATCGATAGAGCTAAATTAAATGAAAAAATGCGCGAGTTAAAGAACAAGCTGAAAATACCCCTGCTTTCCCTGACACGTCTGCAAGGTGTATTACATAGCGTGCTGAGGAGGCATACCGCCGACCAACTTATTGCTGATCTGATTTGCGGCATAACACCAAGACATTCACCGGCCTTATATTACTCCTCATACCCACTGACAACACTCTATGAACAATACGCTATAGCCGCGAAACTACTTGCTCAGAATGTCAAATGTCACTAAAAACTGACCCACTATTTGCATCTAAAATTGACCCACG
>CAYJUB010000183.1:0-5314 GCA_964373145.1 uncultured Moraxellaceae bacterium | reverse complement strand
GATCGAGTGGTAAGTTTGAATCGGAACAACTGGTAATTTTCATCGGAATACGCATTTGTTACGTTTCACACGAATGACCCTAAACAATACTGCCTTTTAATGATACCGGAGGGTAAGCGGTGTCCAATCCTAAAACATATTCCTTTTCTGTGTTGCAGGCAAAAAGCGGTAAAAACTCGTTACAGGTAAACTGCCCTGATGGGTCTGTAAAAACTTTCCATAGTTTATATGATCCAGAAGGAGAAGCACGTACCATCGTGGATGCTTTTGCTTTTAGTGGGAGTGGGGTCCTTGTCATGTTGGGGCTGGGGCTTGGCTATCACGTTGTAGAAGCTGTGAAAAGGTTTTCATCTGCAAAAGTTGTTGTGGTGGAATTGCTACCACAGATTTTTGAATATGCGAAAGAATACGGTAATATCTCTGAAGTTGTAGATAAAGTTAAGTTTTTTATTGGTCTCCCGGTCACCGGAGTAATCAAAGAAATATCAAAAATTCAAGAAAATATGGGTGCGGTGTCTATTACCCTGTTTTCGTTTTCTCCTTCCGTTTCTGTGTTTCCTCAATATTATAAGCATGCCATGTTTTCTTCAATAGGGATAGCACATTGCGATTTTGTGAAACCCATTGAAAAGCGCATATTGGCACTCTGGGATTTTAGGTATCAACCCTATTCCATCGGTGATCTTTTGCATCTTCAAATCGCTTCAAAAATGCTAGCCCACCAACACAGCGTCAACTTGGTTGACGTTTGTTTCCTAGCTGAAAGAAAAATGCCGTGTCGGCCTTCCTTTGCAGCACTGGGTCTTAATGAAGATAACTACATTGATATTATCAATTCTCTTTTCCCGGTTATCTTTTTGGAAAAGAATATCGGAGCGGTACATTTTTTCGATACTGAAAATAGCTTAGATAGATATTTAGCTGATAATGCTTCCAAGTATCATTTATGGCCTTCCCTGGAGCGATATTATTCCCATGAAGATTATCTCCATCTTTTTTATCAAACCCTTTTAGAATTTTATAGGAAGTATGGTTATGTTCCTTCATTTTCATTTAGGAAAGGTTTAGTGGATTGGGCAAGATGGTTCTTTAGAGAATATGTATCTCCCTACATTCCTGTTACGGTTCATTTGAGAAATGCAGGTCGGTATCATCCTACACGTAATGCTAATATGGAGGCATGGATTGATTTTTTTAAATATTGTCAGGATCAATTTCAGGTGCGTTTTGTTGTTGTAGGCACAAAAAAAGAGGTGGATGAAAGATTGCACAATATCAAAAATGTGATTATAGCGAAAGATTTTAATACGACAGTCGATCAAGACCTTGCATTGATATATGGTTCGGCTGCTTTTCTAGGGGTATCTTCAGGTCCAGCTTCAATAGCATTATTTGGACAAAACCCTTATACTATTTTTAATATACATTTGATGAATGAACACCTCCCAGTATGTGTGCACCATTCATGGGGTGTCAGTTTTGTCTTTGGGCAGGATCATCAGCGTTGCGTGTTAGGCACTGAGACAACGGCATTACTTATTTCAGAGTTTTCCAGAATGTATTCCGCAATCGACCTGTCAGCGTGGCAATCATTTGATCCTGGGAACGATCCCTTGGGGAATGTACCTCTTAGATGTCGTTAAGTATGGAACCTCTGACGTGTTGAGTTTTAAGGCCTCATCGATGCGGTCAGCCAGATGGATTTAGAGCCGTTTTATCAGAAGTACCGGCTGGACGGTTGAGGGCAGGCGGCCTTTGAGCCCTCCATGATGATCGCGCTTTTGCTCTATGCCTACAGTCTTGGAATCCGCTCCTCCCGCCAGATTGAGCGACTATGCGAGCGGGATATTGCGTTCAAGGTGATTGCGGGGAATCAAGTACCCGACCACAGCACGATTGCCCGTTTTCGGCAGGAGAATGGGAAGGAGCTGGAGCAGCTGTTCATGGAGGTTCTCAATCTGTGTGCCAAAGCGGGCTTGGTGAAGGTGGGTGTGGTCGCCCTGGATGGGACAAAAGTAAAAGCCAGTGCGGCGCTGGAAGCCAACCGCAGGTATGAGCATATTGAGAAGGAAGTTGCGAAGATGCTCAGCGAGGCAGAGGCCACGGACGCGGGAGAAGACAAATCTTACGGGGAGGACCAACGAGGAGACGAACTGCCCGAAGGGCTGAGGGATCGCAACAGTCGTCTTCAAAGGCTTTTGGAATGCAAACAGCGCCTGGAATAAGAGGCGGATGCCGAGGCCGGGAAGCAGAGAGAGAATATTCAAGAGAGAAAGATGGAGGAAGTCGAGAGTGGCCAGAAGAAGCGGGGTCGGAAACCCCAAGAGCCGGAATCCGAACCTTTGGCCGAAGCCAAAGCGAACGTGACCGATCCGGACAGCAGGATTATGAAGACCCGCAGCGGCTACGTTCAGAGGTATAACGGACAGGCCCTGGTTACGCAAGAGCAGATCATCGTCGCGGCAGAACTGACGACCCAGGAAAACGATGTGAAGCAGCTGCATCCGATGGTGGAGGCGGCCCAGGAGAACCTTCGCGCATTCGCGATGGAGAAGGAGGGAATCGGAGCCGTCCTAGCCGATGCCGGGTATTGCAGTGAGGCGAATCTTGAGAAGATCGATCCCGAAGGCCCGGAGTATTTCATTGCCACCCGCAAAGATTGGAAACAGCGACAGGCGCTGGCAGAATCTCCTTCGCCCCGAGGACGGATCCCCGATGAGCTCGGCTCACGGGACCGGATGGAACGAAAGCTTCTGACCCAACGAGGACAGATTGTTGAACCGGTATTCGGACAGATCAAAACAGTTCGAGGCATCACGACATTTATGCGCCGAGGGTTCGAGGCCTGTGCCCAAGAGTGGAAACTCATCTGCGCGACCCATAATCTCCTGAAGTTATGGAGGAGTGGTGAGGCACTGGTATGAGCGAGGGAAGGGAAAAGACCGATGGATAGGCAAATGCCGATCAAGACGACCGCTGATAATGAAACACAAACTACTAAAAAAATATCTATTGTTATGGGGTATGTTAACCGAAAAAATCAATTAATTACCACATTACGAACTATTAGTAAATCAAATCACACTAATTTAGAAGTTATTATTACTGACGATGGTAGTAGTCCAGAACATAATATAGATGACATACTTGATAATTTTTTGTTTCCGATTAAGATTATTTATAATAATGATAAAGAAAATGGCAAAATCTGTAATCCTTGTGTAGCCTATAACTTAGCCATTGCACAAGCTACAGGAGATATTATCATTATTCAAAATCCAGAACGTTGTCACATTGGCGATATTTTGGAACATATTAATAAAACTTTAACAGAAAATGATTATTTTACATATTCTTGTTTTTATTTCAGTAAATATACATTAAACGATAAATTAAATAAAATTCTTTTTGATACAGACTATTTTTGGAGCCAAGAAAAACATCTAAATGTGTTAAACATGGTAAAAAATTTCCAAGAAAGTATTCTTCCACCCCAAAAAAAGGGTTGGGTTAATCATCCAATCTATAATAAAACTGATTTGCATTTCTTGTCTGCTATTTATGCAAGTAAATTGAAACAAATTGGTGGATTTGATCCAATATACAAATATGGTATTTGTTTCGATGATGATGATTTATTACGTGATATTAAATACAAATTACAATTAAGTATAGTTACGATCCCGGTAGAATTAGATAATAATTCAATTATACAAAATAATGTTTATTGTATTCATCAACATCATGATAAGTTTACTTATGCCGATCCAAATATTATGGAAAAATGGAATGTTAACAAAAATATATTTATCAGAAAACACAAAAAAATTATTAATTATTATATTGATTCACTCACGAAACAAAATTTATATGATGATAATCACATAACTAACGATTTGAATGTCACTCAGAAAAATAATGAGTCTGGATTAAAAATTGGTATTCGTAATTTTGATGATATCATTTATTATTGCAATGGTCATGAAAGTAAATTTCAGGAAGACATCAATCGACACATTAATTTTTATTACAAAAAAATACAATTTACTATTACTACACTACAGACATTAAATGTATATATTACATATGACAATAAAAGTAAACATGTGGCAAGTATAAATAACGAAACAAAACAAGTTACATATGAAATTAAAGAAAAAATTGATGATATTAAATCGATTTACATATATTGTAGATCGGAAAAACTAAATGAATTAAAGTATACAGTAAAAGATTATACAATAAAAGACATTGGTATTTACATGACCACTAAATATATTAATTACACTGGCATTTATGTGGAAAAGAATAAACAATGGATATATAAGGAAATTCCTAAAATTATGTTTACGTACTGGTACGGACGGTTAAGTTATTTACATTATCTAAGTATCAAAAGTTTCTTGGATTACAATCCGGATTGGATCGTGCAATTATATTATCCAAAAAATCCTGGGACGTTAAAACCTTCTTGGAAAACCGGTGAAAATTCCATGGAATATACAGGAAAAGATTGGTATGACGAGTTAAAAAAATTAGATATTAATTTTATTCCTATTGATTTCAATGAAATTGGTTTTAATGATGATTGTAATGAAATCATCAAATCAGATTACTTACGGACATATATTTTATCTACACAAGGAGGTCTCTGGAGTGACACAGATATTATTTACATGCAACCTATGTACGAAATGGATTTGATGCCAAATTTAATTAAAGGGAAAATAGATGATGTAGATCTTGTGATATCATTTCATTATGATCCTGCATTTAGTTATTACAGTATTGGGTTTTTATTGGCAAGTCCAAATAATGAATTTTTTAAATTTTTACTGGAAAATACTAAACTTAATTTGAACACCCAACAATATCAATCAATTGGTTCTTGGTTGTACAGAAAATTATTTCCATCAGTGGATAAAATTATTGCCAAATTTCCTAAAATGAATATGGCTAATATTGACCTGGATTTTATTTATCCCTTTCGTTGGAATGAAACTGATATATTTTTTAATAAAAACATAGACTTTGACCAATATATCGTTACTAATAACAAACGTGTCATTGGAATCCATTGGTTTAATGGATCTAATGATGCAAAATTATTTATTCGTAATGAAGATTATAATAAAAATGTCACTGTTAATAGTGTTTTGAAAAAGATGTTAAATTATAATTATTTTCTTCCAAAATAACCAAGAAGTCCATCAAAACTGGGTGTGAGACATAAAAGTTCAAAAAGTTGACTTTCCCTTATTGTTGTTCATAAAATTTTAAGGTTTTTGTGATGACGATGTGGTATGAAGAGGCA
>CAYJUB010000182.1:0-5345 GCA_964373145.1 uncultured Moraxellaceae bacterium | reverse complement strand
AAGGCTTCAGATAAACGACGAGCGCGAACAGCTTCACGCTCACTGAGTTTAACTGTCTTCTCCGCAAACGGATTTTCACAGCTCTTAAACTCAAGACGTACTGGCGTACCTTCCAACTTAAAGACTTTACGGAACACATTTTCAAGATAACGCTTATAGTCCTGTGGTACTTGATCCACTTGGTTACCGTGAATAATGAACAGCGGCGGATTCGATCCACCCAAATGCGCATAACGCATTTTGATTCGACGACCATTGACCATTGGCGGTTGATGCTGCTCTACCGCATCCTGTAAAATTTGCGTCATGCGATTGGTCGTGACTTTGAGCATTGCCGACTCGTACGCACGATGAATCGACGGATAAAGATCACCGACACCCGTACCATGCAGCGCAGAAATCAAATGAATCTTCGCCCATGGAATAAAGTCAAAACGGCGTTCAATTTCGGATTTGACTTGCTGACGCTCGTAGTAGCCCATGCCATCCCATTTATTGATTGCAATCACCATCGCACGACCCGCTTCTAACGCAAAACCGATCATATGCAAATCTTGCTCAACAATCCCTTCACGCGCATCAATCACCACAACCACAACATGCGCATCTTTCATCGCTTGAAGGGTTTTAATGACTGAGAATTTTTCAACAGTCTCAAACACCTTACCGCGACGACGAACACCAGCGGTATCGATCAACGTATATTTTCGGCCTTGGCGCTCAAACGGAATGTAAATACTATCGCGCGTTGTACCCGGTTGATCGTAAACCACGACACGCTCTTCGCCGAGAAGACGATTCACCAGCGTTGATTTACCGACATTTGGACGACCAATAATCGCCATACGCAGACCCGGTGCAACTTTGTCTTCATCCAGAGGCACATCTTCTGGCAACTCAGCCAAAATATCCTCAAGTAATTGCGATACACCACGTCCATGACTCGCAGCCACATGATGCGGCTCACCAAAGCCTAATTTAAAAAATTCAGCAACCGCCGCTTCGGCATGGACACCATCCACTTTATTGGCAACGATGTGAATTTTTTTACCGAGCACACGGAGTTCACGAGCAATCTGCTCATCGGACGCGAGCAAACCTGCTTTTGCATCAACAATGAACAAAATAATATCGGCTTCTTCAATCGCAGTGCGCGACTGTTCCGCCATGTAGGAGTCGATCCCTTGATCGTTCTCTCCAATACCACCTGTATCGACCACGATAAAAGACTTATTTTCATAAGTCGCATCGCCGTACTGACGATCGCGGGTCAACCCTGGCAAATCTGCGACAAGCGCATTACGGGTCTTGGTGATTTGATTAAATAGGGTTGATTTGCCGACATTCGGTCGCCCAATCAGAGCAATAACAGGTTTCATGACAACTCATTTATTTCGACATTTATGAAAAAGCGTCCTCTCGGCTGAGAGGTAAAAAGGGTTTGCCCAGCATCAAATATCTATCAAAAGATAATTGAACAAAGCAAACCCTGCATTATAACTGATTAATGACGCATTCTACCGTATGACGGCGATCATAGCCAATTAACGTGCTTGCCAAATACTCAGCGCGCCCGTTGTACTATTCACTAATAAACGATCACCGACCACACGCAATGTAGACACTGCACCCGAGGTCTCCACGCGTCCAACCACTTTGCCTTCAGTTTGTTCGATGATATGCAAATAACCTTTTGCATCACCCACGACTAAATAACGACCGACGACCGCAGGATTACTCAGTCCGCGATAGGCGAGCGCATCAAGCGTCCATACCGCTTTACCACTGAGTGCATCAAACGCTAAAATTTTACCGTCCGTCGTACTGACATAGATATTACCTAAGCCTTCTGCAGGACTACGCAAACTACTGGTATCGACGACCCAATTCAATTGTTGGTTGTCGAGATTCATCGCTGCCAATTGACCTTGATAACTGACGACATAAAGTTGACGACCAGAAACCAGTGGATCACCATCGACATCGATTAAGCGCTGAACTTCAGAAACCCCATCACTCACGGCAATACGACGCTCCCATTTTGGAACGCCTGTCACTAAATCTAGACCATAAATACGCCCTGCTGCACCAGCGATAACAACGGTATTGCCATCAAACAACACAGGGGCAGATGTTCCACGAATCGACATTGACGGCGTTGGAATGTCAAACGTCCACGCCATTTGACCCGTTGCAGAATCCGTTGCGGTGACAGTTCCATCATTACCCAACACCACGACACGATGATCACTGACTAAAGCAGGCGCTAAAATAGAAGCACCAGTCTGTTTCGTCCACAGGGTTTTACCATCTTTAGCATCCAGTGCAACAATGTTGCCATCTGCACTACCAAAAACAACAAGACCTTCAGCAGCACTGACGCCACTGGTGATCTTTTGCTTGGTTTTTATATGCCAAAGCGTTTTACCCGTTGCATTCCACGCGTACACACGTCCACTGTGGCTTGCGGCATAGACGTTGCCATCTTGCACATCAAGCTGTGGACGTAGTGGATCACGTTTATCTTCGCCGCCGATTGAATCTTTCCAGACTAATGCCAAAGTTTGAGCAGGTGCGGTGATCGCAGGAAGTTTGCTTGGCTTAGGCGTTTCAGGTTTAAAACTTTTACTACAGCCAGCCAGCGTCAAAGTGCTCGCGGCAACCAAAGCCAATACCACTGTGCTTAATCTTGGTAACGACGTCTGATTCAAAGCATTTACAATCGGCAAGTTCATTACGAAGCAGCTCCATTTTCTGTCGGGGTATTCGACATTTGCGGGGTCTCACGAATAGGATTCGGTGGCGTGATTTCAGTTGGAATCAAGCCAATCGCATTCATTTTAACCCTGAGTAGCTCGCGAGTTTGTTGTCGTTTTACAAGTGCAGCCCATGCTGACTCATAGGCAACTTTCGCACCTTTGATATCATTTTTTTGAACGAGAATATCGCCTCGCAGCTCTTCACTACTTGCAACAAACGCAGGTTCAGTCACTTTTTTAAGCGTTGCCAATGCGACATCTGATTTATTTTGCGCCGCTTGAACACGGGCCAGACGCAGCCATGCAATATTAATGAAACCTTTATCTTCTACGTTCAAAGCAACAGCTTGGGTTAATGCTTTCTCAGCACTCGCCCACTCGCCTTGCGCTGCCGTGACTTTTGCTTGCAAAAGCAATGCTTGTAACGCAAATATACTGTCGGGATTTGCTTTTACTAACGCCTGAACACTATAAAAAACACGACTCTGCGCTGCTTTATCATTAGCAACACCTTCACTTTCAGTGACGATTTTTTTATATTCCTGCATCGTCGCAGTGTTTTTACTCTCTTGACGTTTTTCCCAATAATGCCATCCAAAGAAAGCAATCAAGGCTAATAGGATGCCAGTTAACGCAGCACTGCCGTAATTCTTAATCCATCGTTTCAGGCGTTCGATCTGTTCTTCGTCGCTTAAATAATCGCTCATTGCGTATTCCTTTCCTTAAATCTTAATCGTTAAATTCTTAATCATTCAAACAAAATATTGAGAACAATGTTATGAAAAACGCTGAATCAATTGAGTTGCAATATCCTGCTGCGCCCATGTTTCTTGTTCACCTGTTGCGAGCACTTTCACGGTGACTTGTGCTTGCTCCACTTCCCGCTCAGCCAAAATGATCGCGAATCGTGCGCCGGATTGATCGGCCTTTTTCATCTGACTTTTTAGGCTACCGAGCGAACCAGTTTTAACACGAATGGATTGATGATTCGCTTCAAACGTGTCGCGCAGTGATTCTGCCATGATCAACACTTGAGTTTGATACTGAGGATCTGCAAGCAAGAATACTTCACAATCGGTTGCATTCTCTTGCGCTTCAACTTGTTCAATCAATAACAGTAAACGCTCCATGCCCAGCGCAAAACCTACGGCTGGAACACTTTGATCTGCTTTACCTTTTAACTGTCCGACCAATCCATCATAACGTCCACCAGCACAGACGGTGCCTTGTGCACCGAGATGCGTTGTCGTCCACTCAAAAACAGTTTTGTTGTAATAATCCAACCCACGAACCAATTTTTGATTGATGACATAGGCAATGCCAGCCGCATCCAAATATGCTTTGAGTTGCTCAAAATGCTGCAATGATTCTTCATCTAAGAAATCATGTAACTTTGGCGCATTGACCAACAACGCTTGAGTTTGTTCGCTCTTGCTGTCCAAAATCCGCAACGGATTGGTGGTCAAACGACGCTGACTGTCTTCATCCAGTTCTGATTTACGCGCAGACAGATACTCGACCAAAGCAGCACGATAACGATTACGTGCTTCGATTTCGCCTAAAGTATTAAGTTCCAATTGAACTTTATCGCTCAGATTCAAACGTTTCCACATTCTTGCGGTCAGTAAAATCAATTCAGCTTCAATATCTGGCGTAGTCACACCAAAGGTTTCAACCCCAAATTGATGGAACTGGCGATAACGGCCTTTTTGTGGTTTTTCATAACGGAACATTGGACCTGTATACCAAACCCGTGGTAACGCACCGCGCAGCAAATTATGTTCAAGCATCGCACGTACACAACCCGCCGTCCCTTCTGGACGCAAGGTCAATGATTCAGGCGGCTCGCCTTTATCAAAAAAGGTGTACATTTCTTTTTCGACGATATCAGTCGCATCACCAATCGCACGTTTAAACAGTGCGGTCTGCTCAACCAACGGCAAACGAATTTGCTGATAACCATAGGCATCCATCAAGCCCATGAGTACAGATTCTAGCTTGCGCCAACGCGGAGCTTCACTGGGTGAAATGTCATTAAAACCACGAATTGCATTAATTGTTAAACTGCTCATGCTGCTACTTTACTGCCTATCAGGTAATCCGAATAATTTCTTTCGCTTTTGCGATTGCGCGCGCGTTTTCAATCACGGCAACCTTGTCACGGACCATTTTTTCAATTTCATCGACCAAATTATTGGTGTCAATCAGATGGCTTTTTTCACCATCGATATACACCAATGAACGCGGTGCGGCACCGACCACACCAATATCCACTTCTTTCGCTTCACCCGGTCCATTCACCTTACAACCTATGACTGACAAATCGAGTGGCGTGCGAATGTCTTCCAAGCGTGCTTCCAGTGCATTCATCACCCGAATCACATCGAACTCTTGGCGAGAACAACTTGGACAGGCGATGAAGTTAATGCCATTTGAACGAATATTCAATGATTTAAGAATATCGAAACCAACTTTTACTTCATCTTCAGGCTCAGCGGCAAGAGACACACGCAAAGTATCACCAATGCCATCGAGCAATAATCCGCCCAACGCGATTGCAGATTTGACTGTGCCAGAGCGGAAAAC
>CAYJUB010000181.1:0-5380 GCA_964373145.1 uncultured Moraxellaceae bacterium | reverse complement strand
CATCGTTTAAGTCGCCAAATAAATCACCAGTCATATCATTTCCTTAAACACAAGAATGTCACTTAAACCAACATTATATCGGTATAAATTATTGCAGCCATTTTCTGTGATTCATAGGATGTATTCAAGTTAGATCAGGTATTAAAAATCTTTTTCGGGATTGGCATAAATGCACAAATTCTGATTGCGCAACAAGCAAGCAAAAAAAAGGATAGCGATTGCTACCCTTTTAGAAGTTCATTTGATTATGTAAATATTAAAGCCCAGCATTCTTCAAGCGGTTGGCTTGATTACGAAATAAAGTCACAGGGCTCGCTGAGAAAATATCAACCAAGCCAAATACCAAATTCACTTCATCCAGATGGTTTTGTGAGTAGTCATCACGAATAACCAAACCAAGGTGGCTAGAACACTTCGACACGAGACCGTCATTTGCTTCTGGAATCATCACACCCGTTAACGCCATGAATGGATCAGAAATATCTAACAGGTTGGTTAAATGACGAGTACCACCCCATGAGTAATACTTCACGACATTCGAAGGAGTTCCATCACCATCACCCGTATTAAAATCACTACCCTGACCACAACGAGTAGAAGGCATTCCTTGAGGGAATTGCGTATTAAACGCAGCCATACCTTCTTTCGTTAACTGATTCAAACCATTCCATGAGCTATTGGTGTAGGCTTGTCCTGAGGACATATCCAGCAGTTTAAAGAATGCATCAATCCCACCCGTAATCACGGGTTTCAATACGGGTCCAAGTACAGGAATCGTACTCGCAGCTTTAATGGTATCAGCAACGGGTGAACCTAAATTTGGACCAGCGACACCAGTCACTGAAGCCACATTACTTGGAATCATTGCTGCAACATAGCGCGAATCCAACACACCTTGGCTATGCCCAATCAGATTGACCTTCTGTGCGCCAGTGATTGCTAGAATTTGTTTGACTTGACTGCGTAACTGCTCACCACGAATATAAGAAGAATCAAATGAGGTCACTTGTGTTGCAAATAATCTTGCACCCTTCGAAGTCAAATCTGAATTAATACCATAAAAGTACTCACCAATCGACAGCCCCCCAATCGCGGTAAATCCCCCCATACCATGAGCCATGACGAGAGGATATTTAGTCTTAGCATAGCTTGATACCACCAGCGCGCTACCAGCATTTCTACAGCTAGAAGTGGTATCTGCAGTACTACAGAATTGATAAGTTGCCGCCGTTGCTGAAGTCACTAAAGAAGCGAGCAGCGTTCCAGCAAACACAAGAGAAAATACTTTCATGGGTTAATTCCTTGGATTCGTCATTAGTATAATTTTTGTCACATTAGTTGTTATTACGTCAATATCTGACAGAGAAGAGTGTCACATATAGGAAAATTATATTGTACAAATTCCCGACGAATGGTCAAAAAAACCAAATAGCTCCTTACTAATCCAAAGAAAAACAATAGATTTAATATTGTTAAAATACAATTATTTAGATCAAATAAAATAATCGTTTTTGTGAATGACTTTTTTAAGGAAACAAACCGTTCTTAAATGCTTGTTTTATAGGAAATAGGTTGCTGTTTTAAGATTGTTGTTTTAAAGAAATGACGAGCCCACAATATTTCTTAGTTCGACTTTTTCAAGCAAACTAAGAAAAATGCAGATCGCGTAGAATCAATGAGAAGGTCTAAAATCCAACACCCGATGACGATAATGACTTTTTAATTGTTCACTCAATGGATTCATTTCATCATCGAGTAAATTTGCATAACACTCTTGTCCGAGACGTTGCGCTGTACTCATCATCATATCAAAACCCTGCAAGGGCTTAATGCCAGGCAATGCCAAGAAAAAGGACAATCCTTCAAATTGCTCTTGCGTAATCGTATCTAAATCGAAACCTGCTGGGCCTTCTTGAGTGTATTTCAGTACGCTAAACATCATTGCGCCTTCACCAGATGTTTCTTCAAAGCGATGAAACAAATCCATTTCACCAAAGCGTAATCCATATTTACGCAACAACAGCAAAACCTGACGACCTTCTAATGGACGACCACTTTTTGGCACTAAATGAATCGCAATAATTTGTTCGGCTTGGACCAAAATACTGTCTTCTTCACTGCGCGTATGTTCAGCCAAATGCTCATCGATCAACGCACTCTCACCTTCCCACGCCGACAACTGAGCCGTACCAATCAGATCAGGAGCGACTGATGGAAGATTGATTGAACGCTCTGAGTGGGGATTCAAGATGTCATAGACTTGGTTCAAGTCAGAAACAATATCACCTTGACGCGCCATTTCTGATATCGCACTTGCTTGAGCCAAATCATCAAGCATCGCATCCAGCCCATTATGATCGTGATCCGTGACTGACAATGATTCAATACCTAAAGGCTTCGGCTCATCATCAACGAGTAGTGGCATAGCAGTATCCGTATGAACGGATGGGGAATGCTCAATGTCAAATGTCTGAACGTCCTGCAGATCACTCGGTAATTCATAAACCGAAGGATTAGGCGAATGTTGATTGATCGTCTGAGTAATAAAAGCATTGGCAGAAATGACGGGCTCAATCCGTTCTTGCTCGGAAATAGGCTCCAAACCAAGTTCGATATGAGGCGAAGATAGCTCTTCAGGCCCATCCATCATCGGCGCACTTTCACGTGCAACCGCTTTAGGCTGCACAATCATATACAAGCCGACAAGAATCAACACGACAGCGACAAACACCCCGAGAATCACCAGAATATCCATGACTTAAACTCCTCCTGACGCAACGAGCGTTTCAGCTTCGTCTAAGTTTACGGCGACTAGTTTAGAAATCCCTGCTTCAGGCATCGTCACGCCCATTAACTCACCTGCCATCATCATTGCCAACTTATTATGGGTAATGTATATGAATTGCACACTTGTAGACAGATCTGTTACCAATCGACAAAATCTTGCTACGTTTGCATCGTCTAACGGTGCATCTACTTCATCCAGCAAACAAAAAGGCGCTGGATTTAATTTAAAAATTGCAAAAACCAAGGATAAAGCAGTTAATGCTTTTTCGCCACCAGATAATAAGGCAATACTGCTATTCCGCTTGCCCGGTGGTTGCGCCATAAAACGCACACCTGATTGCCAGCCGTCTTCAAGCATTAAACGTGCTTCACCACCACCAAACACTTTTGGAAAGAGTTGCTGCAACTCACCATTGACCTGATCAAAGGTTGCCATGAATAAACTACGTGTCTCACGATCAATGGTCTGCATCGCATCATCAAGCTGAACCAAGGTCTGATTCAAATCATCCATTTGATGCTTGAGTTCATCAAAGCGTTCAGTCACTTCAGCAAGCTCAGCGGGCGCAGCGAGATTCAGTTCACCTAGACGTTGAATGGAATGATCCAATTGCGTCAATTCGGTTTGTAATGCAGCTTCTGGTATAACTACTGAGTTCGGTGCCTGATTCACATCAGGAACCGGGGCTTCCAAACTGACAAAGTGCTCATCCAACTGCGCCAAATGGCTCTTCTCTTCTTGCCATGCTAGACGGGTATTTTCCAGCGCATCGCGCAAAGTGCTCTCTGCTTGCGTTTGAATTTGACGATCTTGTTCTAATTGCTGCAACGACGTTTGCGCTTGCTTGAGATCCGCTTGGCGCGTTTGCCAAAGCGTATCTGCCGCCAATGCTTCAGCTTCACGATTGACCAAAAGCGCTGACAACTGCGGTAAAGCAGCCTGCACGGTTTGCAATTCGATGTGAATACGACCCTGTTCTTCCGCCAAACCTGTTTGCTGAAAGATCGCGCGATCTAACGCCGTATTGAGCGACTCAATCCGAATCTGGCGCGTTTGGATTTCTAGCTCTGCGGTTTGCTGCTGCATCCGAAGTTGCTGAATTTGTAATGTCGTTTGACTTAGATTTTGTTGTGCATGACTAGCTTCCTGCTCGCGCGTCGGCACTTGTGCCAGTAAAGGATTTAAACGAATGTCTAATGCCGCTTGCTCATACTGCACATCATTGAGCCGCTCCATATCCTCATGTTGGCTCGATGTGAGTAATGCCAACTGTTGACGCTGCTGCTCAATCTGCCCTTGTTGCGCATGTAACTTACTGTCGAGGCGCGCACGAGTTAGTGCTAATGCCTGCTGATTACGATGGCATGTGGCTATTTTAGTTGCGCACTCTTGTTGTGCTGTCACATGCTGTAAGTGCTGCTGCTCAGCTTCTTTCAAAGCTTCAACCACCGCATTTAGTGCCATTTCACTTTCAACAATCTCGCTATTTAATTTTTCTAAACGCAATCGTCGCGCGAGTACACCACTATGATGCGCGGTCTCAATTGACACGCCATTAGTACGAGACAAATCAATCGCCCAATCCGCACCAACCCAATGCCCATCCAGCGAAATAATCGATTGATAGGATTCTAATTTCTGTTGAAGTTGATGCGCATGCTGCCGCTCAAGAACGATGCCCCAGTGACGCCAAATCGACAATTGTGGCTCTACAAACCATTTAGAAAATGGTTCTGCACCATCCAATAACGGTGAATGCGCTGGAACAGTTTTCTCAGACAATGTTCGATAAATATTCCGCCCCACCGGCTCAGTCGCATCGACATGCGCGTTGAGCCATTGTCCAAGTACAGCTTCAATCAAACCTAAATGCGCACGGCCAGCATCGGTAATGTGCAGCTGATCAATTAAGCGCGCGCCCTCTGGTTCGGGGCGATGGTCTTTTGCATTGAGTTTCTTAGAATCAGTCTTAGCATCAGGCTGCTCTTGCAACGCAAGAAGCGCACGTTGTTCGCCACGTAAGCCTTCATGTTTTTGGCTTAATTCGCGCTGTTGAATGCGACAAATGATTCGAGCCTGTTCACTCTGCTGCACACGCTCTTGTAAGGTCTGCTGCTCGCTTTGCAACTTAATCAAAGAATGGCTAATGTCTTCCAGTTGATCATCAACATCCTGTAACTCATCCGCCAACGCCGTTGGATCAAGTTGCGTCACCGCCTGCTCTAACTGCGCAATTTGCGCCGCCTGACGGCTTTGTTGACGGGTAATATTGTCTTGTTCACGATTCAACTCTGCACGTTTTTGTTGGCTGGACTGAATGCGTTCACGAATGTTTTGCAGCTCATTCTGCGCGTGGCGTGCTTGCTCTTGCAGGTCCGGTAGCTGGACTTCTAATGCCGACATCGACTGCAGCAACATTTGCCTTCTTGGCTGGCTTTGATCATGAATCGCAATCAAATCATTCAGTGCGGTCTTGTCATGATTAATTTGATGGATCAACGCATCATGCTGCGTCGTTAACGTCACCGTACGCTCATGTAAGCGGGACTCTTGTTGTTGCTGCTGTGTCAGATTGGCGGCGGCTGTCTGGCG
>CAYJUB010000180.1:0-5400 GCA_964373145.1 uncultured Moraxellaceae bacterium | reverse complement strand
CTTCCGATCTAGCCGATGTGATGGCTGCACCTGTGATGTGGGAAGGTGTGATGACGCGTCTGATGGCTTGTCCGCCAACATGCGGTGCGGCTGCCGCTATTTTGGTCTCAGAAGATTTTGCAAAACGTCATGGTTTGCGTACGGATGTTTTTATCGCCGCTCAAGCAATGACGACCGATACAGCAAGCACGTTTGAAGCGCGTGACATGATGCAATTGGTTGGTTTTGATATGACTGCGGCGGCGGCAAAACAAGTGTATGAAGCGGCTGGGATTGGGCCAAAAGATATCGACGTGGTTGAATTACACGATTGTTTTGCGCATAACGAATTAATCACCTACGAAGGTTTGGGCTTATGCCCGCTCGGCGGCGCAGAGCAATTTATCCTAGCGGGTGACAATACTTATGGCGGTCAAGTGGTGACGAATCCTTCAGGAGGTTTACTTTCCAAAGGACATCCTCTCGGTGCGACAGGCTTGGCGCAATGCTATGAACTCACTCAGCAATTGCGTGGCAACGCCGATGCGCGCCAAGTGAAAGATGCAAAAAATGCCTTGCAGCATAATTTGGGTTTAGGTGGCGCGTGTGTCGTCACCCTTTATCAATCTCAATAATTGATAGGAGCACGATCATGATTGATAAAAGTCTTATCGGTCGAATTTTTCCAGCATATACGGTTGATATTGAAAAAGGTCGTCTTCGGTTTTTTGCTGAAGTGATTGGTGAAACTGATCCGATTTATTTTGATGAAACCGCTGCGCGTGCCGCAGGTTATTGTTCTGTATTGGTGCCGCCAACTTTTCTTTTTGGACTCGATATTGAACAGCCGAATGCGTTTGCGTGGCTTGCAGATGCGGGGCTGAATCTTGAGCGAGTTTTGCATGGTGAGCAGTCGTTTCACTATCACACGCCTGCGTGTGCTGGGGATTCACTGACGTTTGAGTCGCGTATTGTCGATATTTATGACAAGAAAAATGGCGCATTGGAGTTCATCGTGAAGGAAATCAAAGTGACTAACCAACACGGTGAACATGTGGCGGATTTACGGAATACCATTGTTCAGCGCAACGGATAAAGGACAGATGATGACCACTCTTATTCCTATTGATTATCAAGCCGTCAGCGTTGGCGATCTGCTGCCGCCTTTGGTTTTACCACCGATCACGCGCACGACCTTGGCGTTGTTTGCTGGTGCTTCGGGCGACCATAACCCGATTCACATTGACAGCGATTTTGCCAAAAAAGCGGGCATGCCTGATGTGTTTGCACACGGGATGTTGTCAATGGCATGGCTAGGTCGCTTGCTCACCCAATGGGTGCCGCAGCGTCAGATTGTTGAGTTCAATGCACGCTTTGCTGGCATTACCCATCTGTCGGATCAGCCGCATTGCACGGGTCGCGTGGTTGAAAAAATCGAGCGTGATGGTCAGCAGTTGCTCAAGTTAGAGCTACAAGTCAGCAATCAAGCCGGTGATGTGAAAATTATCGGTGATGCGTTGATTGCCATTTAATGCATTCAAAAATGAAATGTGGAATCAAATTTTCAACAATTAATTGAAGAGAACAATATATGCAAAATTTAGCTGGAAAAGTCGCCATTGTTTCAGGCTCTGGTCGCGGTATTGGTCGTGCGATTGCAATGAAATTGGCACTTCATGGCGCACGTGTCGTCGTCAATGACTTGGATGAAGCACCTGCACTGGAAGTCGTCGAAGCGATTAAAGCGGCTGGCGGCGAAGCAGTTGCGTGTGTCGGTAGCGTTACTGCTGATGGCTTTGCTGAACGTTTTGTACAAACGGCAGTCGATCATTTCCAAGGCTTAGATATTATTATCAATAACGCAGGTTATACGTGGGATAACGTGATTCAAAAAATGTCAGATGAGCAGTGGGATGCCATTCTCGATGTACATTTAAAAGCGCCGTTCCGTATATTGCGTGCCGCTCAGCCAGTGATTCGTGCATTGAGTAAATCTGAAGCGGAAGCGGGTCAGGAAGTGTTTCGTAAAGTGGTCAACATTTCATCTATCGCAGGTTTGGGTGGCAATGCAGGCCAAGCGAATTATTCAGCAGGCAAGGCTGGGATTGTGGGTCTGACCTTGGCGCTCGCCAAAGAGTGGGGGCGTATGAAAGTGAACGTGAATTGTGTCGCGTTTGGTTTTATTAAAACCCGTTTGACCGAAGCCACAGCAGATGCAAATGCCTCGGTTGATATTGAAGGTCGTCAGATTAAAGTCGGTTTGAATCCTGATTTGGCAAAGATGTTTGAGCGTTCTATTCCGCTTGGTCGCGCAGGAACACCTGAAGAAGCTGCAAATTCGGTGTATCTATTGTGTACACCAGAATCGAACTATATCAGTGGCCAAACGCTTGTTTGTGGCGGTGGTTTAGTTTCGACTTAATTGAATTGTTGGCTTCATTGATTTTGAAAAATAGTCTTAATTAACTTTGTTGTGGAGTAACCGTTATGAATCTTCAAAAGAAACGTTGGATGGATTCTGATCTTGAAATGTATCGCGATAGCGCACGTCGTTTCATTCAAACTGAAATTGCGCCACATGCGGATAAATGGGCAAAGCAGCAGCATGTAGATCGTGACATCTGGAATAAAGCGGGTGCGCTTGGATTTTTACTGGCTGACGTCCCTGATGAGTTTGGTGGCAGTGGTGGTAATTTTGCACACATGGCGATTTTCTTTGAAGAGTTAGCCTATGCGGGTGATCGTGCCTTTGGTTTACACGTCCATGCGATTGCTGCGCACTATATTCTGAATCAAGGCACTGAAGCACAAAAGCAAAAATATCTGCCTTTGCTGGCGTCAGGTGAAATGATTGGCGCGATAGCAATGTCCGAGCCGAGTGCGGGTTCTGATCTGCAAGGTACTCGTACACGTGCCGTGCGTGATGGCGACGAATATGTCATCAACGGATCGAAGATTTTTATTTCGAACGGTTATTTGGCTGATCTGATTATTGTCGTAACCAAGACCAATCCTGAGTTAGGCGCAAAAGGGGTTTCCCTGATGCTGGTTGAAACCAAAAATGTCAAAGGTTTCAAAGTCGGACGCATTCTTGAAAAACTCGGACAAAAAGGGCAGGACACCTGTGAGCTGTTCTTTGATGAAGTGCGTGTGCCTGTAGAGAATTTACTCGGAGGTGTCGAAGGCAAAGGCTTTGGGCATTTGATGAGTGAGTTGCCGTATGAGCGTTTGATGCTGGGTATTGGTGCGATTGCGTTTATTGAACTTGCGCTGGACTTAACCGTCAGTTACACCAAAGAGCGTAAAGCCTTTGGTAAACCTTTGCTCGATATGCAAAATACTCGTTTTAAACTGGCTGACCTGAAAGCACAGGCTGTCATGGCGCGTATTTTTGTCGATGAATGTATCCAGCGTCTTATTGATGGCGAGTTAGACACCGTGACGGCTTCGATTGTTAAACTCAACCTCAGTGAACTGGAGTGTAAAGTCATGGATGAGTGCTTACAGTTCTTCGGTGGTTATGGCTATATGCTCGAATATCCGATTGCTCAAATGTATGCCGATGCGCGCGTACAACGTATTTATGGTGGAACGAGCGAAATCATGAAGGAAATCATCGCACGTTCTTTGTGATTATCTGATTTAACCATTTCAATGATGTAAAAAAGCCCCGTCAAAAATTGATGGGGCTTTTTTTAATCGCTGTTAATACTTGCGTGATCTCAGATTTCCACCATCTCAAAATCTCCTTTCGCCACTCCGCAATCAGGGCATACCCAGTTCTCAGGAATATCTTCCCAACGAGTTCCCGCCGCAATACCATCTTGCGGCCAACCTTGCATCTCGTCGTAAATCAAACCACAAACGATGCAGTGATATTTTTTCATATTGCCCTCATAAAAAAATTAACGTTATGCAGCTGTTTTCTTTGAGTCTAAGATTTGTTCATCAACATAAGCATCAATATCAACAATCGCTTCATATTTCTCAAATAAACGTTCTTTTGCTTCAGGGTAAACGTTGGCTTTGTTTAAATCGCCTTTGTAATGATCGACCACTCTTTGATCCATGATGCTAAACCACCACTTTGGAATTAATGCAGGCAAAAGCATTGATGCATAGCCACCTGGTAATTGTGGTGCGTTATCAAAATGCCTCAATGCCTGAAAACTACGTGTTGGATTGGCATGGTGATCAGAATGGCGCTGTAGTTGGTATAAAAACAAGTTGGTTACGATGTTGTTGTTATTCCAGCTATGTTCTGGCATCGTGCGCGCATATTTGCCATTACCCAAATATTCGCGTTTCAAACCATAATGTTCAACATAATTAATCATTTCAAATAACGTATTGCCATACACCGCCTGAGTCGCTAAAAACGGAATAGTCCGTTTACCAAACAGGGCAATCAGTCCACCGTGGAAAGTCGCCGAAGCCAGCCAACCATGAATCAACTCATTGTGAATCGACCAGAATTTTTGATCTTTTCGAGCCAGACGTTTCGTTTCAATCTCAATCGCGGATTTAAAACCACCAATCACAGTTCGAGGTAAAAACTTCCAAAAGGATTCGCCCATTTTTGATGATGCTGGATCTTCAGGCGTTGCCACGCGGCGATGATGTCCGTAAGGATGTTCTACTCTGAAATGGTTATATCCAGTCGGTACTAACGCCAAATGAGACAAATAGTGATCTACTTTATTGTGCTTGTGACTGAGTTCATGGGCGATATTAAACGCAGTGCCATTGACCAAGCCGACGAGTGTTCCGAGCAATACCTGATCTACTAAAGGCGTCGTTTTACGAGTGGATAAGTAAGCACCATAGATGTTTGCGACATATTGCAACGGAATATAAAGTCGGACGATATTGGAATAATAAGGATCATCTTCTAATTGTTGTACCGCTGTCGTCGGTGGATTTTGTTTGTCGTCACCGATCAGTTTATCTAAAGCGGGAATGATGGCATGAATTAAAATAGGTCCAAAACCCGCACAGATTTTACGGGTAAATTTTGGACCAAATTGATAGCCCGCCATCGCCGCAACACTAATCACTGGAATCGCAGGGCCGAGTAACCATAACAGTCTTTTTTTGTCGACATATTTGGTCGATGTTTGATTGTCCGATATATCTTGTTTGGTAAACGCATTCATAATCACCTCAGCGATCCATAGTCAGTCACTTTGAGTAAAATAATTGAATCCATCTAATATCGAGTTCAATTATTTTTCCGATAGGGCTATATCGATGACTGACACTGAGCACATGATTTTTTTGCGCAGGTTCAGTCTTGATAAGTAGTGATGCTAGTATCTTTTTATTGAAGAGTTTTATCTTGTCATTTATTGACATCATCTTGTCATTTAAAGACAATGAAAAAACTAACTCAAAAAGTACGTGGGCTATGAAAATCAATGT
>CAYJUB010000179.1:0-5410 GCA_964373145.1 uncultured Moraxellaceae bacterium | reverse complement strand
CCTGCTAATATGTGCCTCCTTGGCTGGATAGCAAAATGGTTATGCCGCGGATTGCAAATCCGCTGACGCCGGTTCGATTCCGGCTCCAGCCTCCATATTTTTAGGATTCTGGTTTGAAACGAAAGTTTCTAACGAGGATTAGTTGTAAAAAACCCATCTGCCCAGATGGTGAAATCGGTAGACACAAGGGATTTAAAATCCCTCGCCTTCGGGTGTGCGGGTTCAAGTCCCGCTCTGGGCACCATTTAGCGTTCCAAAGAGCTCCAAGAAAGTCCGAAAGCCCCAATGTTTACAAGCATTTGGGGCTTTTTCATGTCCAGCACAGACCAACAGAGCACGTTGCAATCCACGCAAAAACGGTATAACTTTCGGTATAACATTTCTGAGTTATACCGCCATGACAAGTATAGCCACATCACGCAAACCTCTCACCCACGCACGGCAAGCAGAAACTGCCAAGCCAGAAGAAAAAACCTACTCCCTGAACGCAGGCAATGGCTTGTTTTTGGAAATTCTACCGAATGGCTCAAAAAGATGGCGCTTCAGGTATTCTCACGCGGGTAAACGCAAACTAATTTCCATGGGTTTATTTCCTGCTGTCAGCTTGCAAGACGCCAAGGAGTCTCGCGATAAAGCTAACATCCTCGTCGCTCAAGACAAAGACCCAAGCGAAGTTCGGCAAGATGAGAAAGCAACAGCCCAACTTGTAGCCGTAAATACCTTTGAGACAATTGCTTGCGAATGGTTAGAACGTCAAATTCTCGCCGAATCAACTAGAGACAAAGCAGGCTGGCTACTTGAATTTGCCTTTGAAGTATTCGGACATCGAGCAATCACAGAAATAACACCACCAATGGTGCTAATGGCATGTCGTAAAGAGGAAGCCAAAGGGCACTACGAAACCGCACGCCGAATTAAATCCAAATGCTCACAGGTGTTTCGATATGCTGTTGCGACTGGCAGACTGGAACGAGACCCAACCCCAGATTTACGTGGAGCACTTATCCCACCTCAAACCAAACACAGAGCCGCGATTACAGATATCAAATCAATTCCTCAACTTCTAAGGGATATTGACCAATATCACGGTGACATAAATACGAGATGCGCCCTTAAGCTATCTCCGCTTGTGTTTATCAGACCTATTGAGCTACGCGCTGCCTTATGGGCAGACATTGACTTTGATGCCGCAGAATGGCGCTACACTCCCCCAAAGACTCGCAATCAAACCAAATTAGAGCTGATCGTTCCATTAGCGAAACAGTCGTTAGAAATCCTGAAAGAACTATATGCCGTCAATGGTCATACGCCCTATGTGTTTTATAGCCAAGCTGCATCAAAAAACAAGATCATGTCCGAAGGAACAGTTTTGCAAGCTCTTCGTCGTATGGGCTATGGTAAAGACGAAATGAGCGGACATGGATTCAGGGCATTGGCTAAAACCACACTCAAAGAACGATTAAAGTTTTCTGAAGAATTAACAGAATTGCAATTAGGTCACCGAATTAAAAACATTCATGGTACTGCGTATGACCGCGCCAGTTTTCTCGATGAGCGTAAGGCCATGATGCAAACTTGGGCTGATTATTTGGATGAGTTACGCGACGGTCACATTGTTCAATTTCCCAAAGTGGCTAGATAATAATTGATTCATATTTAAATTTGAATCGATAACACTTATAGTTAGCCAAGAAAGTAGCTTAGGCAAATCTAGGTATCAAGAATGTCACTATTGATGTAACCTACTGGCAATTCCAACATGGGATCTACATCAAAGCCAGTCATGTAGTTAATAAAATATAGTGCGACGAGGTAATTTTAAAAAACTTGTAACCCTTCACATGCGGAGTGTGGAACTAACTTTACCAATGAATTGGAACTAACTCTCTCTCGGCATAACAAAGTCAGAAAGTTTTCTCATAGAACATAAGAGGTAATGAATTGGCTACTGTGTCTAATCAAAAACAATCTCTATACTCTCTAAAAGAAGCTCTGGAAATAATTAATCCAACAGCGGTTTTATCACAAGAAGAAATTTTGGATCACGCCATACTTGGTGATGTCAAGTTGTGCATCAAAGCTGATTTTAACTATAGTGTAATAGGTCGAATAGATATTAGGTTATTAGGGTTGGCTAATGATCCTGACTCTGATGGACATATCATACAACAATACGATTGGCCAGGTGTATTTTCTGAAGAGCGAACAGAAGATACAAATGTTATTGCTGTGTTTCTAACAAAGTCCGATTGTGAGGGGGTCAAATATCACAAGGTCTTCCCTCAAATTGTTTTTCGATCAGCTTACAAAATTCAAGGAAGTAATACTGCTGTAGAGGTTACTCCATTTGAAGTATTGTACCCTGATATTAGTTGTTTTTTAGAGAAGGACTTATCTTTTAGTAGGGGATTGATGGAGTTGCACAGATTTTGTTTATATCCTAGAGAACCTCGCTATGGAAAGATTTACTCTACCTCACAAATAGTCTTAAGTTTCGACATGCCTGTTCCTATAGACCTTTCCCTTGATAATCTTTGTGTTTCCGAGTGTGAATTGTTGAAATTTTTAGAAAAAATTCATACGAGTAAGACAATGTTATTGGTAAGAGGAAAAAAGGAGGCTCACTATTTATCACCTAAAATGCAAATGTTGCATAAGGTAATCTTAGAATGCTGGATGAATCCTACGCTCTATCCTGAGAAGTATAAGCAGCCTTCAAAATATACTATTGAATCAAAAATAATTAAATTTTTAGGTGTTAAAAAAACACAAGCTGGAAAACTACAAAGAATAATTTGTCCTGATTATGCTCGTAAACCGAATGCCTCAATCGACAAGACTACGTTTATTAGTCAGCAGTTCCACGCGCTTGTCAAGATTGGCGAAGAGTATTGGCCTGAGGGTTATGCTACTAACAGTTCTTTTAAACGACCTCATCGTGATGACGTTGCAGCAGCATTGATGAACAAGTTCAGTTTCCCTGATTATTTGGCAGAGGCTGGAGCTGAAGTTTTGGAGGAAGAAATTCCTCCAAAACTTGTGAGTAGAGATAGAAAGTAATAGTGACACACGCTAGTATCAAATCAGCCAACTTGCGAAGTTAAGGCAATAAAATAACAATAAAAAATATATAAATTAATGGTTTGCAAAGTTTTAAAAACTTAAAAAATAACCAATTTCTATTTTTTCGCTTTGATATTCCCTACTCTTCTCATGTGGAAATTTACATGAGAGCAAAATCTATGAACACCCCTTCACACATCACAATTCTTCGTATGGCAGATGTTATACGACGAATCAAATTATCGCGTTCAGCAATCTATGACAAGCTCAATAAGTCGAGCCGTAGATATGATCCTGAGTTTCCAAAACAAGTTCCTCTACTTACGTCAAGCCTAGGTTGTATACAGGATGAAATCAATGCATGGCTTGAATTACAAATTTCGAAAAGTAGGGGGAGTTTTCAATGAGCGATGAAAGAGCTCTGTGTGGTTACGATAATTAGAGTTTTGGTATATTAATTTATGCACTAACTCTCACTCCGTATAAAACAAATTAACTCCTTTGTTGCTTGGATAGTGCTTATAAATAACCACACGCCATAGTGACTTTAGTATGAAATTTAATATTGTAGTTTATGTTATTAATATCACTAAATAACATAATTAATTTAATTGTTGATTCTAATGACCATTAGATCAACAAACACTTACATTACGATTAGGATTGGAAATATGACATATCCATCTAAAAGAGACAGTATGTACAATGCATTCTTAGAAAGTACCCCTATCTGCATGAAAAAAGATGATCAAACCATACTTGGGATTACTGAAGAATACAGCTTAGCCAATTCTATTAAAGAATTGGAAATTGTAATTAAGAGAATTGTTAAATCGAATTCTAATTTATTTTCATTGAAAAAGAGGAAGGATTTAATAAACAGTTATATTGATTGCACAAAACTAGGAGAATGTGTTGTTTATGCATTAAGAGGGATTCCTGAAATACAGATGCACTATCCATTTCATTCATTTAGCCCTTATGTAGAAGCATTCATTTCATGCGTTAATGACAAAATAATGGAATGCATAAGATACAACGGCGTCCCTAGTAACCCAGAAGGAATGATTATATACGTTGCCCTAATGAATGAGTTCGTTAGTAATGTCCGAAGTAAGATCAATACTAAGGCATTTCAAAGTGAGATTAGTAATCATCAACGTCCGTTAAACAAGAACTTTAAAGAACTTAAAAAATACATAAAGGCAATCTTTGAACAGCACTCTAGAGTTCTCGTTCTTAGGATTGATTTTGGTTATTTGAATAGATTTTGCAGTTCACCTTGGCAGGGTGATACGGTGACTTATGATGAAGTGAAAGAACACCGAGAAATATTATTCCGACACCTTAATAGAAAAATATTGAAAGACAGCATGTTGGGGTTTGCTTGGAAGCTTGAATATGGATTGGATAAGACTTACCACTACCACATGATGTTCTTCTTAGATGGCTCAAAAGTGCGTGAGGATATCACTATAGCGCGAATCATCGGAGAGTTGTGGGTTGATGTGGCGACTAAGGGCAAGGGCTTATATTACAACTGTAATGGCAATAAAGGTGCATACAGACATTGTGGAATTGGAATGATCAAAGCGGATGATTTATCTGGAAGAGAGGCTTTAGAGCATGCAGCATTCTATTTAACTAAAGTCGATTATTACATCCGAATGGTTGCTCCAAATAATGGGAGAACCTTTGATAAGGGGAATATGCCAAAGCCTCCAGCGATTAAGCGAGGAAGACCCAGAGCGCTGACACCAGACGATCTTAATGATGATTTACTAACAGATGCGGCATAATCGTTAATACTCTTTTCGCATTATAAAGGTAGGATTGATATTAATAACACTCCTACTAAACCTCATTGATTTATCATTTTAAACAAATTGATTATAAATAGAGAAACATTATGAACCTAATTGTAGATAATCGCTTAAGTTTCAATTCAACAGAATTTCCTGTGCTGATAACTAAAAGCCAATGGCATCCTAAACAGACAGTTCAAAGCTATCAAGTTGCCATTAACGTCGCAGCAAAGGACATTTATGAATATATGCGATATTCATGGGTTGGATTGTCAGTAGCTCTGGAAGGAGACAAACGGTTATATTTTATAACAGACACACACGTGAGAGGTGGCATTTTTGCGAATAGTTCTTCCTTGATTGGTGATAATGAAATAGAGCTTGTATTGCATATCTCAGAACCTGACACAAAACCATCTTTTTCTGAAGTTGAGCTTGGAGGTCATACATTCCAAGTACTCGGCTATGAGGTTGATTCCTTCGATGATCAAGAAATAGTACATTCGTTTTTAATTATGCTTGATAAAACTGATTTTTCTAAA
>CAYJUB010000178.1:2927-5419 GCA_964373145.1 uncultured Moraxellaceae bacterium | reverse complement strand
GGTTTTCATTGATTAAGAGAGCTTAAATTAAGCGTCTTCTTTCACACCTGTCATATCGACAGACGTATCATCCATCACTTCAATATTACTGCGGCTACTCGTTTTCTTTGCTTGATCGCTACGACGATTTTCGAGCTTATTCAAGTACGCTTCATCAATACCACCAGTGACGTAACCGCCATCAAATACTGAACAATCAAAACGTTCAATATTTGGATTACCTTCACGCGCAGAATCGATTAAGTCATTCAAATCTTGGTAAATCAAACGATCAGCACCAATGATTTGACGAACTTCTTCAACGCTATGACCTGATGCAATCAGCTCACTTTTTGCTGGCATATCAATGCCATACACGTTCGGAAATTTCACTGGTGGCGCAGCAGATGCGAAGTAAACTTGTAATGCACCTGCTTCACGAGCCATTTGAATGATTTCATGACACGTTGTACCACGAACGATTGAGTCGTCAACCAGCAATACATTCTTGCCTTTGAATTCCAGCTCAACAGGATTCAGTTTTTGGCGAACTGACTTCTTACGTTGGCTTTGACCTGGCATGATGAACGTGCGACCGATATAACGGTTCTTCATGAACCCTTCGCGGTATTTCACGCCCAAGATCGAAGCGAGTTCGAGTGCTGCGGTACGGCTGGTTTCTGGGATTGGAATGACCACGTCAATTTTGTGGTCTTCGCCCCACTCACGGACAATTTTATGCGCGAGTTTTTCACCCATACGCATCCGTGATTTATAAACAGAGATGCCATCAATCGTTGAATCTGGACGCGCGAAATACACGTATTCAAAGATACATGGATTGTAAACTGGATTTTTTGCACAAACTTTAGTGAAGATTTCACTGTTTGCATTAATAAAAATCGCTTCGCCCGGCTCGATATCACGCACAACGCGGAAACCAAGTGCTGTGATTGCAACGGATTCTGACGCGAGGATATATTCCATTTTGCCATTATCCGCTTCACGTTCACCGTAGATCAGTGGACGAATACCATGCGGGTCGCGGAAGCCCAATAAGCCATAGCCTGTGACCATTGCGATTGCGGCATAGCCACCTTCACAACGGCTATAGACTTTGGTCAATGCATCAAAAATATCATTTTCGTTTGGATTTTCACGGCAAAGCGCTTGCAGTTCGTGGGCAAACACGTTCAACAGCACTTCTGAATCTGAGTCTGTGTTGATATGACGTAAATCTGAGCGGAATAAAGTCGCTGAGATTTTATCCGCGTTGGTCAAATTACCGTTGTGTGCTAAGGTAATGCCGTATGGAGAATTGACATAAAACGGCTGCGCTTCTGCGGCACTGGATGAGCCAGCAGTCGGATAACGCACATGTCCCATGCCGAAATTACCGACTAAACGACGCATGTGACGCGTATGAAACACGTCACGCACCATACCGTTTTCTTTACGTAAAAATAAACGTCCATCCTGAAATGTGACCATACCAGCTGCATCTTGCCCACGATGCTGAAGCATCGTTAAAGCATCGTATAACATCTGATTAACTGGCGTTTGAGCGGCAATGCCTACGATTCCACACATAACAACCTCGCGGATGGCTAAGACTATAAAAAATAAAAACTTTCAATTATGCAGTGAGATGTTTTTCATGATTGAAAACGCATTGCACTACAGTAAAACTTAATACAACTAATCTTTAATTTCGACTTCTGTTGCAGTGACTTCGGATGCTGGCTGCTTTTGCACGAGTTGATTGGGATTCAATTCATCCCACGCAGTCGATGCCAAATCACGACCGACAACCATCGCTAAAGGTGCATACGGCGACAATGCTTTGGCCAAAATCGAATTTTGCCATGATTCCGTCTTACTCGCCCATGAGCCAATAAAACTCATCACGACTAAAACGATTAATACGCCGCGCACTGCACCAAAAATTCCGCCAGCCAATTTCTCTATCGGCGTCAATGCCAGAGCATTGATCAGTGACTTCACGATTAAACTGGCGCCCCATACGATGGTGAGCATCAGTAATACGATGACCAAGAATGCTAATGCAGTTTGCAGAACGGGGTCTTTCACCACGCCTGCAAAGAAGAATCCCATCTCACGCGCATAATTCGTACCGACATAGAGTGTCGCAAACCAACCTACTAGACCGACCAGTGACGCCACGAGTCCTGCTTTAAAGCCGCGATACAGGCTGAACAGGACAATGACAGCAATGACGATATCTAAGGCGGAAAACTCATTCATGCAATGGCTCGCACACTCTCATTAATGAGGTCTGGCCCACGATAAATCAATCCACTGTAAATCTGTACCAAGCTTGCGCCAGCATCAATTTTTGCTTTCGCCTCAGAACCCTGACAAATCCCACCGACACCGATGAGTGGAATCTTGCCATCAAGTTGTTCCGCAAATTCTTTTAAAATTGCCGTGCTGCGTTCAAATACAGGCTGACCCGATAAGCCACCAGATTCTGCACCGAAAGGTAATGATTC
>CAYJUB010000178.1:0-2917 GCA_964373145.1 uncultured Moraxellaceae bacterium | reverse complement strand
TTCCGATCTAACACGCGCAAGAGTCGTATTGGTCGTAATCAAGCCATCAATGCCAAAATTTAATAATTGTTTGCTAATGAACTCGACGTCACTTGATTCCAAATCAGGCGCAACTTTCAACACCAACGGGACATAACGACCATGTTGTGTATGCAATTGCGATTGACGATTTTTAAGCGTTTCAAGCAAAGCACTTAGCGCATCACCACTTTGCAGTGAACGTAAGCCTTGCGTATTTGGCGAGGAAATGTTGACGGTGATATACGACGCGTGCGCGTAGACTTTATCTAAACATTTCAAATAATCGTCGGCTGCCTGCTCGACTGGTGTATCGAAGTTTTTGCCAATGTTAATGCCCAAAATGCCTTTGAATTTTGATTTTTCAACATTTTTTACCAATGCATCGACGCCGTGATTATTGAAACCCATACGGTTAATGATCGCATTGGCTTGTGGCAAACGGAACAAACGAGGCTTTGGATTTCCAGCTTGTGCGCGTGGTGTAATGGTGCCAATTTCGATTGAACCAAAACCAAGTGCAGCAAGGGCATCAATGTATTCGCCGTTTTTATCTAATCCTGCGGCAAGGCCAACTGGATTATCAAACGTGAGTCCCATGCATTGCACAGGTTGCGAAATCTTGGGGAATAAATGTGGAAGTACACCGAGGCGTGCAGCACACCCGATTGAACTTAGCGTCACATGGTGAGCGCTTTCTGGATCAAGCGCAAAAAGTGCGGGGCGAGTCAACGCATATAACATAGGTTAAAAACTATATGGCAGCAGCGAACCGCGATTATACGCTGACTACCAGCATGTTGCACAGTTTTGAATAGCATGTTCGGTCATTTTTACTGGGCATTTTCGTGTTTGTTGTTTAATTGCCGAGCATTAGGTGTGACATCAAGAGCAAAATCCTCCCCCACGCAGTACTACCGCGTGCTCCTTTTTCTAAGGAGGGAGCTATTCCTCCCTTTGAGAAAGGGATGAACGAGGATCAGCAGCGCACTGCGCTGCCCGAGTGCAAGACGGAGCGATAGCGCAGTAAGGAGGGATTTGCTTTTGATCTTGATGTTGGGCAGTTGTACTGTACTCATAAATGGCTCAAAATCCTGTCTCTTATTGAATCATGGTTTTATGCCGTTCATGTCATCCTCTGCTGCTGCGCAACATCGCTCATATATTTTATTTGGTTCATTTTGCGTATTGATGTCTGCATTTCTATTTGCGATCAAAGCGATTTTCATCAAAAAAGCTTATGGACTAGATCCGACATTGACAGCGACGACATTGCTTGCATTACGGATGGCAAGTGCACTGCCCTTTTTTTTATTAATCATCTATTTCTCACCGAAACCTGTCGAAAAAACCACAGCAAAAGATTGGACAATCCTGCTGATTGCGGGTTTGGTTGGCTATTATTTGGCGAGTATTTTGGATTTTATTGGACTAACGTATATTACAGCGTCGCTTGAGCGGATTATCTTGTTTTTGTACCCGACATTGACGGTACTCATGATGGCGTTTTTGTATAAACGCCCGATTCATATGCGCGTCATCATGGCGATTATTCTGAGTTATGGTGGCGCGCTGACCGTGATGCTCGGCGAAGGTGCGCAAACTAATCCAAATGGCGTATTGGCTGGTAGTTTGTTTGTGTTTGCCAGTGCGTTTGCTTATGCGTTGTATTTGGTGATGACGCCGACGTTAATTCGCCGTTTTGGTAGTTGGCGGTTTACGGGACTTGCGATGAGCGTGGCGTGTATTGCGTCGCTGATTCATTATCTGATTGTGCAGCCTGCGCCTATTGTCCATTTGACTCAGCTGACGCCAACGATTATTGGTTATGGCGTGGCGTTAGGCATTTTTTCAACCGTTTTACCTGCGACTTTTTTGATGCAAGGTATTGAGCGTGTTGGACCTGCTCAAGCGGCGATGCTCAGTGCAGGTGGCCCGATTATTACTGTTGTGCTTGCGGTGGCTTTTTTAGGTGAATCGTTGTCTTGGGTGCAATGGATTGGTTGTGCGCTGAATATTGTCGGGGTGTTGATGATTACGTTGAGGCCTGCGAAGTGAGTGAGTTTGTATACTTTATATACAAATTTTATGACTAATAAACCTATAATATCACTAGGTTCTCTTGGCGTTTTGATGTAAGTCATTTGAAATTATGTTAAAGACTCGTAAAATGTAGTTCTCACACAACGTAATACGAGTCTGCGATTCAATCAGTAGCTTAAAACTGTCAACCTATTTTAGTACGGGGCAATATCATTTAATCAAAACAACCGATTCAAACCATTTAATGCCGCAACACGATACGCTTCCGCCATCGTCGGATAATTAAACGTGGTTTGAGTAAAATAATGCAGACTATTATTACTCTTACACATCATCACTGCTTGACCAATATGCACAATCTCAGCCGCATTATTACCAAAACAATGAATGCCTAATATTTCCAAAGTCTCACGATGGAATAACAACTTTAAAACACCCACGGTATCGCCCGTGATTTGTGCGCGAGCAAGATGTTTAAAAGACGCCTGACCGACTTCGTAAGGAACTTTTTCTTCAGTCAATTCTTGCTCTGTTTTACCGAGTGAAGAAATCTCTGGAATGGTATAAATACCCGTCGGAATATTCGTCACTGGCAGAACATTTTCCTCACCGACCATATGCGCACCAGCACAGCGACCTTGATCATACGCTGCCGAAGCCAATGATGGCCAACCAATCACATCACCGGCGGCATGCACGTGCGGTACTTCAGTTTGATAATGATCATTCACCGATAGCTGACCACGACTATTAGTCTTCAATCCAAGATTTTCTAGCCCCATCCCATCGGTATTTCCAGAGCGACCATTACACCAAAGAATGGCATCGGCTTTAATTTTCTTACCACTTTTTAGAT
>CAYJUB010000177.1:4843-5424 GCA_964373145.1 uncultured Moraxellaceae bacterium | reverse complement strand
TCAATCAACTTCTCTAGCTTATCCGCAATCTCATATGGATCATCCAGCGGCTCGGTGTAATCAGGCAGAGAAAGCGTCGTCGTGAGCATTGGCTCACCCAACGCCTCAAGCAGTTGTTGCGCAACGCAATTAGTCGGTACGCGTATCCCAATCGTCTTACGCTTTGGATGCATCAGACGTTTCGGCACTTCATGCGTCGCCGTCAAGATAAAGGTATATAACCCAGGCGTGTGATTCTTGAGTAGGCGATAAGTGGCGTTATCGACTTTGGCGTAAGTGGCGATTTCGGAGAGGTCGCGGCAGAGGAGAGTGTATTGATGTTGTTCGGGAAAACGACGGATGCGAGCGATGCGCTCCATAGCGCTTTTATCGCCCAGCCGACAACCGAGCGCATAGGTCGAATCAGTGGGGTAAACCACAACGCCACCCGCACGAATCCGCGCCGCTGCTTGTTCTATTAAGCGGTCTTGTGGATTGTCAGGATGGACGTATAGATGCAGCATGTTTTTGCCCCAGTTTGAATCGTCACGGTAGATCGGAAACCATTGATGGGATTTAACTTTATCTTACTGCGATTTGAT
>CAYJUB010000177.1:0-4833 GCA_964373145.1 uncultured Moraxellaceae bacterium | reverse complement strand
ATGAAACAAAACGTATTTTGTTATGGGAAATATCGTAGGGCAAACTCTTGTGGTTGCCCTAATCTGATGCTAGTTGGTGTTCAAAAAAGGGCGACCACAAGGGTAGCCCCTACACAATCTTCAATTAGAAACGATCCGTAGCCTCAATCAGCGCATCAGTCGTGCCTATTTCAGACAATGAATGTCCAGCATTCGCAATGATCTTGAGTTCAGCCTCGGGCCATGCGCGATGTAAATCCCAAGCATTTTCAGCAGGACATACCACGTCGTAGCGACCTTGAACGATCACGGCGGGTATATGTCGAATTTTATGAACATTGTTAAGTAAGAAACTATCTTCGGGGAAAAAGCCTTTATTGACAAAGTAATGACACTCAATCCGCGCAAAGGCTTCTGAGAAATCATCAGCACCATAGTGTTCAATCATTTTGTCGTCAGGAATTAGCTTAGAAGTTGAGCCCTCCCAGATTGCCCATGCTTTTGCAGCAGAACGGCGTACTTGCGCATCAGGCGAAGTGAGGCGTTGATGATAAGCCTGTACCAAATCGCCACGTTCATTGACTGGAATCGGTTTTAGGTATTCTTCCCATGCGTCAGGATAGATTTTTGAACAGCCTTCTTGGTAGAACCAATCAATTTCTTTTTTACGTAATAAGAAAATCCCGCGTAAAAAGAATGCAGTACACGATTCAGGATGGGTGATGCCATAGGTTAATGCTAAGGTCGAACCCCATGAGCCGCCAAATACCGCCCATTTTTCAATGTTTAAATGCTGGCGTAGCGTTTCAATATCAGCAACTAAATCCCACGTCGTATTCTCGCGTAGCTCGGCAAAAGGTGTACTTTGTCCGCAACCACGTTGATCAAGTAAGATAATGCGCCACTTTTCTGGGTTAAAATACTGACGGTATGAAGGTTGAATGCCACCACCCGGCCCACCATGCAGAAAGACCACAGGACGACCATTCGGATTGCCGCACTCTTCAAAATAGATGGTATGGATCTCTGAAACCTTTATTTTATCAGTGTGGTATGGCGTTATTTCTGGGTAAAGTGTGCGCATGATATGTCCGTTTTAATTTAATCTAACCCATTGTAAACCTACATCTAAGGTCACTGAGCCTGTCGAAGTGAGCATCTAAACAAAATCCTTTTTCGTAGCCCGCACATTTCAATACTTCGACAAGCCCAGTAACCGCAAGCTCAATGAGCTATGTTGTAGTAAGTTAGACAGCCCTTAATGAGCTAATGTTGCAATAAAAATGAAATTATTTGTCTTTTCTCAAGGTTTTAATACATATTTTCAGTAAATCATTTCCTGCATCTTTGACGCGTCAATCTATTTGCAAATATATCTGGAATTTGTGTGGTTCTGCTTTGACATCGAGTCTGTAACTTTGTACAATTCGCGCCCTATTTTGTTGTTTCGTGCGTGAGGTTTGTCATGACAGAGAATGTCTTGCCGACCAGTATTCGTACTGATGGCGCAGCTAATGCAGTGAGTACGTCGTCTAGCGCGATGTCACCACATGTGTTCCCAACGCAAATAGAACCGTTTAAATGGGCGGAATTAGGATTTGTTTGGCAGGGTCAGGTTGAATTAACACGGTTTGCACGCGTTGCAGCTGAAGTTGTTCCACCACACGATCAGCAGGCAATTGCCCTTGATTGTAAGCTGTATGTTGATGATCGCCGTATTGCTTGGCTTGATGCCACCATGAAAGCGACACTACCATTAACTTGTCAGCGTTGTTTGCATCAGTTGGATTTTGATTTAGATGCGCATGTTCATCTAGCCATGTTTACTGATGAGAAATATTTAGATCGTTTGGGTCGTGAGAAAGACGAGATCGATTACGTCATTCTCAGTGAAGCACAGCTTGCTCATGGCGCAGAAACGATTGATGTACTGAATTTGCTAGAAGACGAAATTTTGCTGTTGTTGCCACTATCGCCGAAACACGATGATTGTGAGCTTGCGGTGGCAAGCGTCGGTGATGACTTGCTATGTTCCAACGGGCAGGTGGTTGAGGAAAAGCGTAATCCGTTTGATGTACTCGCGGGTTTGAAACTGAAATAAGATTAAGTGTGGTTTAAATATTTGCGGTTCTGATTTGAAGTTTTTATTTCAAGTTCCGTTTTTAATGTACTGATTTATTGCAAAGGAGGCTCTCATGGCCGTTCAACAAAACCGAGTAAGCCGTGCACGTCGCGATCAACGTCGTTCACATGATGCTTTGACTACTGCTGCATTGAGCGTAGACAAAACTACTGGTGAAACACACATCCGTCACCACGTGACCAAAGATGGTTTCTACCGTGGTCGTCAATTGTTCGCTGTTGCTGCAATCGACGACTAATTTGTCATTTCTGGCAAGTCGTTTTAACTGTGCATCGTGCTGTGAAGCATGATTGAAAAGGTTAAAAAGATTGCTGGCAATGAAAATTGTTTAAAGCTTGAGCGTGTAATTTAAAAATTAAACGCTTTTAGCACTACAGAAGCTGCTTGTTTATCTTCTTTATATTGTCTTTTTATAGACTTTATAAGTGGAGTAAATAAGCGGCTTTTGTTGTTTGTATCCGATAAAAATAGACCTTTATAAAAATGATTTGCGGCTTAAAAGTGATTTGTTCGCATTTCGTGCAATTCAAGTGTGTTGCGCAATCGTGCCATTGATAAGATGATTAAACGAATTGATAATGCACCGCGACCAATGTGGTCTTGTATAGGTTTTCGACAATTATGAATACATTCAACACAGCGGCGGCAACTTCGCGTCAAACAAGAACAGCTTTGGTTTTTCCTGGACAAGGATCACAAAAAGCGGGCATGTTGGCAGAACTGGCCGAAAACTATCCCCAAATTATTCAAACGTTTGCAGAGGCATCCGAAGGTGTTGGCTTTGACCTTTGGCAAATTGCACAAAGTGGCGAAACATTAGATCAAACCGAATTTACCCAACCTGTATTACTGACGGCAAGTATTGCACTTTGGCGTTTATGGCTCGATTTAGGCGGTGTCGTTCCTGTTGCTTTGGCTGGACATTCGCTGGGTGAATATTCTGCGTTGGTGGCAAGTGGCTCGCTGTCTTTGATCGACGGTGTGCATCTGGTTCATTTACGTGGCAAATTAATGCAGCAAGCGGTTCCGCAAGGTGCAGGTGCGATGGTTGCCGTATTAGGCTTAAGCGACGCGCAAGTCGAAGAGCTGTGCTTGAAAGTGAGCACAGAAACTGGCGATATCGTCGATCCAGCAAATTATAATGCACCTGGTCAAGTCGTGATTGCTGGCCAAGCGAGTGCAGTTCAAGCGGTTGCAGCCTTGGCAAAAGAAATTGGCGGTAAAGCCATTTCGATCCCTGTCAGTGTGCCTTCACATTGTCGTTTGATGCTCCCTGCGGCGGAAGTGCTGGCGGAGGTTTTGTCACAAACGGCAATTCAAATGCCAAGCATTCCTGTGATACAAAACACCCGCGCGATTATCGAAGCTGATTTAGAGCATGTAAAAGCGTCTCTAACCCAGCAGCTCTACAGCCCAGTGCGTTGGACTCAGTCAGAACAAATGTTGCTATCACTGGGTGTTCAACAGTTAGTTGAATGTGGCCCAAATAATGTATTGACCAACCTAGCTAAGCGTATGTCGCCAGCGATTGTGTCGTACCCAATTGATACGCGTAGTCGTTTAGAGGATGCGTTGACTCATATTTCTGTTGCTGAAGGGAAACTTGCATGACCGAACAAAACGCTCAAAATAATCAACAACCGCGCCAAATTGCCCAAATTGCATTGGTAACTGGCGCAAGCCGTGGAATTGGCGAGGCAATTGCAACACAATTGGCGGCACAAGGCTGTTTTGTGATTGGTACGGCGACTACTGAAAATGGCGCAAAACAAATTAGTGATCGTTTAGCCGATCAAGGAACGGGTCGTGTGCTTGATGTGCGTGATACCGCGGCGATGGATGCGTTGATTAAGTCCATCGAAGCTGATTTCGGCACAATTGCGATTCTGGTCAATAACGCAGGCATTACCAAAGATGGTTTGCTGATGCGCATGCCTGAACAGGATTTCCAAGATATTTTGCAAGTGCATTTGGGTGCGGTATTCCATTTGTCTAAAGCGGTTTTACGGGGTATGAGCAAAGCGCGTTTTGGTCGGATTATTAATATCTCCTCTGTTGTTGCTCAAATGGGCAATGCAGGTCAGGCCAATTACGCAGCGTCGAAATCGGGTATCGAAGGTTTTAGCCGTGCACTCGCACGTGAAATGGGCGGACGGAACATCACTGTGAACTGTGTTGCACCCGGTTTTATCGCTACAGATATGACCGAAGTGTTAGATGAAAAAGTGCGTACAGCCATGTTGTCACAGATTCCATTAGGTCGTTTGGGGCAGGCGTCTGAAGTTGCAGCAGCCGTTGGTTTCCTTGCTGGAGCGTCTGGTGGCTATATTACGGGTACAGTTTTGCCCGTAAATGGCGGAATGTATATGGGATAGTTGGGCTAATTCGCCCCGCTTTACCTTCCGAATATTGATCATTTCGACTGAAAGTATTGCTATTTGTGTTATTTCAGTCGTGTGTCTATAGAAGTGTTTGAAGATTGTTTTGTTTTATCTTATTGAAACTAATGTAAGTTATAACGGAATAGTTTGTATGCGTGGCTTAAATATTTGTTCATATGGCTTAAATTGACTAGACTGAACAAATTCGCCAATTGTATTTTTTTTTGATTACTTTACACTAGCGCCTATCTTTATTTATTTGATTAAGATGCCATAACCTGAAGGAGATTTTCGGTGAGCGATATCGAACAACGTGTCAAGGCAGCCGTA
>CAYJUB010000176.1:3512-5440 GCA_964373145.1 uncultured Moraxellaceae bacterium | reverse complement strand
TCCTATTTTTACTGTTAGGTGCTGTCATGATTTTGGCGATGCATGCGGGTTTTGCATTTCTAGAATTAGGTACTGTACGTGAAAAAAATCAAGTCAATGCACTTGGAAAAATCATGACTGATTTTTCAATTTCTGCAATTGCATATTTCTTTGTCGGTTATTGGTTGGCGTACGGTGTGACCTTCTTCGACACCGCGAGCGTCTTGACGGCTGATAATGGCTATGCACTGGTTAAGTTTTTCTTTTTACTCACCTTTGCAGCAGCGATTCCAGCAATTATTTCAGGTGGTATTGCTGAACGCGCTAAGTTCCGCCCACAATCTATTGCAACTTTTTTCCTTGTGGCCTTGATCTATCCTTTGTTTGAAGGCATTAGCTGGAACAGCAATTACGGAATCCAAGATTGGTTAAAAAACACCTTTGGTGCGACATTCCATGATTTTGCCGGTTCAGTGGTTGTCCATGCAGTCGGTGGCTGGATTGCCTTAGTTGCAGTAATGCTATTGGGCGCACGCCACGGTCGTTATGGTAAAGATGGGCGTATTTCAGCACATCCACCTTCATCGATTCCATTCCTCGCATTAGGTTCATGGATTCTAATTGTTGGCTGGTTCGGCTTTAACGTCATGAGCGCGCAGCGTTTAGATGCAATCTCTGGTTTGGTTGCAATCAACTCACTGATGGCAATGGTTGGCGGTACATTAGCCGCTAATTTTGCAGGTAAAAACGACCCTGGCTTTATGCATAACGGTCCACTAGCAGGTTTAGTTGCAATTTGTGCTGGCTCTGATGTCGTGCATCCTTTAGGTGCGCTTGGAATTGGTGCAATTGCCGGTGGAATGTTCGTATATCTGTTTACCTTCACCCAAAACCGTTTAAAAATCGACGATGTGCTCGGTGTATGGCCATTACATGGCGTATGTGGTGTTTGGGGTGGTATCGCAGTCGGAATCTTTGGATTGGAAGCGTTAGGGGGTTTAGGGGGCGTTTCAATCTATTCGCAGATTATCGGTACATTGCTAGGTGTTAGCATTGCTGTGATTGGTGGGTTGATTGTGTATGGCATCTTGAAAGCCACGATGGGTTTACGTTTAACGCAAGAAGAAGAGTATCACGGCGCGGATTTAACCATTCACAAAGTGTCTTCTACATTTGATCGTGAAACTTTCTAATTCTTAGATTGTTTTAAAAAACCGAACGATTATTCATTTAATCGTTCGGTTTTTTAATATTTCAAATCAATTTTTATCGTAAACCACTCACAATATTAAACGTCCGCAAGCGATGTTCATGTTCATAAGAATCGCATACAAACATCAACTCATCCGCTTCAGTGTCTGCCAATAATTTTTCCAATTTTTCTTTCACAGTTTCAGGACTACCAATCACTGCCACTTGCAAGAACGCCTCAACTGCGGCTTTTTCTGCTGGAGACCATTGTGATTCAAGCTCTTCATTTGGAACTGGGGGACGTAATTCAAGACTTTGTCCACGCATAAGAGCAAGAATCCGCTGTTTTGAGGTCGTTGCCAAAAACTGTGCCTCTTCGTCAGTAGGCGCCCCGATTAAAGGTACGCCTAGGCAAAGATAAGGCTCTTTTAATACAGAGGAGGGCTGAAATTGTGAGCGATAAATATGAATGGCTTCATGCATCAATCTTGGTGCAAAGTGTGATGCAAACGCATAGGGTAATCCAAGTTGTGCGGCTAATTGCGCACTATATAAACTCGAACCCAGCAACCATACAGGCACCTGCGTTCCTGCACCTGGTGTAGCAACGACTCGTTGATTTGGCGTTGAAGGTTCAAGATAAGCGCGTAATTCTGCAAGCTGATGTGGAAAATCCTCGCCATCCATTCGATCACGCCGCAAAGCACGCATCGTCACTTGATCAGTTCCGGGTGCACGGCCCAGTCCTAAATCAATTC
>CAYJUB010000176.1:2481-3502 GCA_964373145.1 uncultured Moraxellaceae bacterium | reverse complement strand
TTTCTGCAACAACCAGTGGTGCATGATTTGGCAGCATGACACCACCAGAACCCACGCGAATTTTTGTTGTGCCAGCAGCGATATAGCCGACTAAAACAGCAGTTGCAGAACTGGCGATCCCTTGCATATTGTGATGTTCAGCTAACCAAAACCGTGTAAAGCCTAACGCTTCCAGATGCTGAGCTAAATTAAGCGAATTACGCAGTGCTTGTTCAATTGAATCATCAACACAAACAGGCACAAGGTCGAGCATCGAAAAAGCGACAGTGGATAAATTGCTCATGACTGACTCAAAGATTTAACATAGGTTTGGTATGATGATAGATGACAACAGCGTCTTTTTGCTAAGGATTCGCTGCTATTCTTTGTTGCAATTAGGTTTTTTTCCTGTATAACGAGGTAATGGTCTTAATTTTCAAAACCATTTAACGATAACAAACTGATCATCTTTAGATTTAAAGTGAGTCAGTGCAACTTATAAACTTAAGAAAGGATAAGAAATATGAATTGGTATCTTGATGTATTAAAAAATAAATATGCACAATTTGATGGTCGGGCGCATCGTCAAGAATTTTGGATGTTCGTGCTGATTAACTTTCTTATTTCTTTTGCGGTTGGTCTGGTGGCGTCATTCATTGGCTTGAAATTTTTATCGTATGTTTACTCATTAGCATTATTCGTCCCAAGCATTGCATTGGCAGCTCGTCGTTTACATGACATCAATCGCAGCGGATGGTGGCAGCTAATTGCAATCATTCCAATTATCGGCTGGATTATTATCATTATTTGGTATGCAACCGATAGTAACGCGGGTAGTAATCAATATGGTGAAAATCCAAAAGCTCAGTAAAGTTTAGACAAAAAAAAGCCATTACCTCAAAAGTAATGGCTTTTTTACATCGAAAATCAGATCAATGCAATTTAAGCGTTGGGCCTGAAGTCCGTGATAACAAGTCTTTGCACATCAATACACCGGTTTTAAACACGCCATGTAACGCCACTTGGTGTAAGCGATAAAGTG
>CAYJUB010000176.1:0-2471 GCA_964373145.1 uncultured Moraxellaceae bacterium | reverse complement strand
TAATCTTGTTTACCAAGTTACCGACAGTGTCGGTTTCGCCTAAAGAAATCAAAGAACCTTTATCACTAAACATGAATGTAGGTAATGGTTTGCCTGCAAGTTTCGCCTTCAGAATTTTTGCCAAAACAATGGCTTGTTGGTTCGCCACTTGCGCGCGTGGCGGCACTGGACGTTCAGCACCTTCTGGGATGTAACACGCACAATCCCCGAAAGCAAAAATTGAATCATCACGCGTGGTTTGTAGGGTGGGACGTACAACCAACTGGTTGATGCGGTTGGTTTCTAAACCTGCAATATCTTTCAAAATATCAGGTGCTTTAATACCCGCCGACCATACTTTCAATGTTGCTGGAATAAAAATCCCACCGTCACACTCAACAGAATCAGCATGAATCGCCACAACACGGCGGCTGGTCATGACATCAATATTAAAGTCGAGCAACTGCTTTTTTGCTGCGGCAGAGTTCTGTGGTGAAAGCACAGGGAGAATACGATCAGCCGCCTCAATCAAGGTAATGCTGACGTTACTTGGATCAATGCTATTTAAGCCATAACGAATGAATTCATGTGTCGCATGGTGCAATTCAGCGGCTAATTCAACACCCGTCGCACCCGCACCAATGATGGCAATGTTCAACGATTGTGGGACCGCATTATCTAAAGAACGAGCTTGTGCTTGTAAATAGAGATTCAAAAATTCACGTTGAAAACGATCTGCTTGCGTGCGTGAGTCGAGGAAAATACAGTTTTCTTTTGCACCGATTGTACCGAAGTCATTGGAGGTAGAGCCAATCGAAATCACAAGATTGTCGTAACGCAAACTACGCTCCGGTGCAATTTCATGACCCAAACCGTCAGTCAATGGCTCAAGAATCACACGTTTAGCGGCGCGGTCTATGCCTTTCATGAGGCCTAAATGGAACTCGAAATAATTCTTTGAAGCATGTGCAAAATAATTGAGCTCATCTTCAAATGAATTAATCGTTCCTGCTGCAACTTCATGCAACAGTGGCTTCCAAATATGCGTCAATGTTGCATCAACCAGAATGACTTGCGCTTTACCCGATTTGCCAAGACTCTTACCCAAACGTGTTGCGAGTTCCAAACCACCAGCACCGCCACCAACAATGACAATACGTGGAACGGATTTACTTGGTTTCAAAGAAGTAGCTACTTGTTGCGTCGCATCAGAGAGTTGCGTCATGTTTAAGACCTAGTTTGAAAAATGCTTAAAAATAAGCAGGTTTAAGAAGAAACTTTTAAATAAATGAAATAAAAAATCATTGATTAGTCATTAATTATCAGGAATATGCTGAGGATAATATGCCAGATTCTATGACTATTAGCCTTCTCGAATGTCCGACAGTTGTAATCGTTTTTGAATAAGTTGATTTTTAAGGCTTAAAAGTCGTTATTATACCGCTATGAACAGCGCAGAATAGGCAAATGGAGTAGGGTGACAATGACGGAATATCAGACACATGCCGAACAAGGCATTCACCTTTCATCTACTGATTTTCCAATTAAATATACCCTTACGTTTGAGCACGTCGGACAGCATTTGATCGATGTGAGCATGACATTTACGGCTCAAGAACAACAAGAACTCTGGCTTCCAGTATGGGTACCAGGAAGCTATCTCATTCGTGAGTTTGCTCGCCATGTCAGTACATTATCAGCAACATCACTCACCTCATCAAACTCAATTCATGTTGAAAAAATCACAAAAAATCGCTGGCGATTAAATTGCCAAGCTGGCGCAATCGTCATCGTTCAATATCAAGTGTATGCATTTGATTTATCGGTGCGTGGCGCATATTTAGATCACACCAGAGCCTATGCAAATCCTGCTTGTGTTTGCCTTGCCGTCGCAGAACAAGAGCAGTCGTCGATACAATTAACCATCAAGTCTGGCCATGTATTTGCCAAACAACCCATTGCCTGCTCATTACCCATTCTGCATGCAGTCAAAAATACTGACCTAAAGAGCATTCATAGCTATAGCGCAAAGAACTACGATCATCTGATTGATCATCCTTTTGAAATTGCAGAGCAAAGCACGACCACATTCGATGTGAATGGTATTCCGCATTCCATCGCTATTTCAGGTAGACATCGCACTAATATGCCGCGCCTCGCGACTGATTTAGCAAAAATATGTCGCTATGAAATTGATTTTTTTGGGGGAGCTCCCTTCAACGATTATTTATTTATGGTCATGGCGACTGGTTCAAGTTATGGCGGCTTAGAACACCAAAACTGCACGAGTTTAATTACACCCCGCGAAGATTTGCCGCATAACAATGAAGCTGCACAACCTTCAGCCGCTTATCGACGATTCTTGGGTCTGTGTAGTCACGAATATTTTCATGCGTGGATGGTCAAATTTATTCGCCCACAAGAATTTGCAGTACTGGATTTAGAGCGTGAAGTGTATACCCGCATGTTGTGGGTGTTTGAAGGATTTACAT
>CAYJUB010000175.1:0-5482 GCA_964373145.1 uncultured Moraxellaceae bacterium | reverse complement strand
GCAGTGTGTTCCCGTTAAATGTTGAACCATCTTGGGTAATTTTTGCGTGACCTGTTAGCGTGATTTGAGAGGGTGCAGCATCATAATAAACTTGATCACCTTCTCCATAAGCAATCCCTTTATCAGGGCTGATTTTTTGTTGGAATTTAGCGGGGCGACCCGTGGCTGTGACATCCTTAATGGAGCGATTTTCATCGAGATTAGCGATGACCTTATCTGCTTGGATTCGTATCGTCCCTTGGGTGATGATGACATTCCCACTGTAAACGGTCACACCCGTTTGTTGATTAAACGTTGCGTGGTCTGCTTCAAGATTTACAGGTTGATCACGATCACTGTCTAGTGCATGTACAGACGTTGTTAGCGCACAGGCAATAAAAAGACTGATAAAAGGAATCGCTAGTTTTGTGTGTACTTGTCTACTGGTTGGGAGCAGCAACATAAATTCCTCGGGGTTTAAAGAGTTCGTATTCACCGCTGTTTAGATCAGCACGTACACCTTGTGAGACAAGTTTGGATTTGGCACTTTGTACGGTCACATCATGATCCGTATCTATTTTTTTGGTTCTAGGATAACCGTTCAACTCGGCTGTATATAAATTGGTTTCAACACGTGTAGCTGTCGCCAATTGTTGCACATGTACATTGCCCTTGAGTATGACTTTCTCGTTATTTTGCAGACTGATGCCTTGATCCGCAGTGAGTTCAGTTTGTGGCTTGCCTTGCTTATACCAAACACTTGCAATCCGATCTAACTCCATTCGATCCCCTTGCGGATAATGTCGCAATGTATCTGCATGGAGTTGATTTTGAATCAAGCCTTGATCATCCGTTTGTAAACCGACGATTTTACTCGCGGAATAATCCACTTCTGAATGTGATGCAATTGCTTGTTGGGTTTGTTCACGATTAAACAAATAGAATATTGTCGCTACGCTAATAAAGCCTAGCGCCAATAGATAGAGCAGGCGAGTACTCATGAATGACTCGTTGATTGGGCATCATGATTCGCAAAATTGCGGATGTAATGCGCCAGCGTTTCTTCATATTTGCCTTGAGCCTTGAGCAGTAAATCACAGACTTCACGAACCGCCCCACGACCTCCACTTGCTTGCGTGACCAAATGTACACGCTTGCGGACTTCTTCATGCGCATTTGGCGCTGTCAGTGCTAAACCGACTAAACCCAGCGCTGTCAAATCAGGCCAATCATCGCCCATATAGGCGGTTTCTTGTAAATCGATACCGATTTCACTGCATAATTCACGTAGCGCATCGCCTTTGTCTTCACGACCTTGGATGATGTGAGCGATGCGGAGTGACTGCATACGTTGATGGACGATCAGACTGGAACGTCCTGTGATCACAGCAACTTGAATGCCTGCATCTTGAATACATTTGATGCCGAAACCATCCTGCACATCGAATGATTTTAATTCATCGCCAGTATTGGTAAACGTCAGACGACCATCACTGAGAATGCCATCAACATCTAAAACCAATAGGCGAATTTGACGTGCTCGCTCTTGCACACTATACGATGCCATTTACATGACCCCTGCTTGTAATAGGTCGTGCATGTTCAGCGCACCGACGAGTTGTTGTTGTTTATCCAGAACTAAAATGCTATTAATTTTACGTTTTTCCATCACTGCCAGTGCTTCCGCCGCCAAGATTTGCGGTGTCACTGTAATTGGTTCTTTGGTCATTAAATTTTCAATCGGTTGATTGAGCAAACCGTGTGACAATGCGGATTCTTTCAGCACACGGCGTAAATCGCCATCTGTGAATAAGCCAAGCAAACGTTTATCTGCATCGACAATTGCCGTCATGCCGAGACCTTTTTGGGTCATTTCAAGCAATGAGTCGGCGAGTGAAGTGCCTGCGCTGACGATAGGAATCAAATCACCGTCGTGCATGATGTCGGCTACGCGAGTCAGTAAACGACGACCCAACGCACCACCCGGATGCGACAACGCAAAATCATCGGCAGTAAACCCACGCACATCTAATAGTGCAACTGCAAGGGCATCGCCGAGAATCAAGGTCGCAGTGGTGCTGGATGTCGGTGCAAGACCCAGTGGACATGCTTCTGGGCTATTACCAAGGGTGAGCGCCACATCAGCGAAACGCGCCATTGTCGAATTTTGACCCTTAGTGATGGTAATCAGTGGAATCAGATGGCGTTTAATCACTGGGAGTAAAGTCAGAATTTCACTGCTTTCACCAGAATTAGAAATCGCGATCAATACGTCGTTTTTGGTCAGCATCCCCAAGTCGCCATGACTGGCTTCGCCTGGGTGCATAAAGAAAGCAGGTGTTCCTGTCGAAGCAAAAGTCGCTGCAATTTTTCGTGCAATATGACCAGATTTACCCATGCCTGTGACGACAACTTTACCCTTACAAGCAAGTAATAAATGACAAGCATCTTCAAAACGATGATCAAGCTCACCCTTTAGAACATCGATCGCTTGTTGTTCGGTTGCAATGGTCGCCAAGGCTGAAGTCAGCAAGCGATTTGGCTCAAGCTGAATGGTTGTATTGGGTTTTGAATGATCTAAGCTCACGAACAACTTCCAATATACTGATATAAAGATGATGCATTATGACAAAAAGCGTAAAGCGAACGCAAAGTGATTCTACAGTGATTTGGTATATTCTGGTGTTTTTCGCACTGGCTCAAGATTTAAATATTCTTTAAAAAACGGGTTAATAATGCACCAGATGGTCATGTGAACCGTTTTCAATTTTGATTTATGCTAATTTATCGCGCTAGCTGATCATGCATTAGAATATAATCATCGACTTGTTATTTTGTACAACTCATATTTGCCTGTTTAAGGACGCTTCATGTCATACGAATCGCAGCCACTGAATTCATTAACCCTACATAACTCTGAAACTCGCCGCAAAGAAGACTTTGTGCCGCGTGTAGCCGGACAAATCGGGCTGTATGTATGCGGCATGACGGTGTATGACTATTGTCATATTGGACATGCGCGCGTGATGGTGTCGTTCGATTACATGGTGCGTTTCCTGCGTTCGCAGGGCTGGCAAGTCAAATATGTTCGTAATATTACGGATATCGACGACAAAATTATTGCTCGCGCAAATGAAAACAATGAAACGATTCAATCGCTCACATCACGTTTTATTGATGCGATGAATGAAGATGCCGATCGCTTGGGCTGTGCGCGTCCAGATTTGTCGCCACTCGCGACTGAATACATTGATGAAATGCAAAGCATGATCGGCACATTAATCGATAAAAAACATGCTTATGCTGTAGAAGATGGGGATGTGTACTATTCAGTTAAATCCTTCCCAGAATATGGACGTTTGTCTGGCCGTGTTCAAGAAGACTTGCAAGCTGGCGCGCGCGTCGATGTGGATGGGGATAAGAAAAACCCATCTGATTTTGTACTGTGGAAACTTGCTAAGCCAAATGAGCCAGCATGGCAATCACCATGGGGCACAGGTCGCCCAGGCTGGCATATTGAATGTTCAGCAATGTCGACTTGTAATTTAGGTAATCACTTTGACATTCATGGGGGGGGCGGTGATTTGCTGTTCCCACATCATGAAAATGAAATTGCACAAAGCGAAGCTGCCACTGGTGAAACGTATGTGAATACATGGTTGCACGTAGGTTTTGTCAATGTGGATGGCGAAAAGATGTCTAAGTCATTGGGCAATTTCTTCACGATTCGTGATGTGATGCAGCAGTTTGCACCTGAAGTGATTCGCTATTTTATTGTCGGTAGTCATTATCGCAGCCCACTGAATTTCTCTGATAGTGCGCTGAAAGATGCAAAACAAGCTTTGTCGCGTTTTTATCAAACACTGAAAGCTGTTAATGAGTTGCATGTAACGAATGTGGTGCTCAATCAGCAAAATCAAGCAATCGTGAATAACACACAAGCGCGCTTTAATACTGCGATGAATGATGATTTCAATACGCCTGAAGCGGTTGCTGCATTGTTTGAGTTAACCCGTGAAATCAACCGTGTATTACGACTTGAAACTGAAGAGCGTGCGCAAGCATTCGGTTTGGCTTCCTGCCTGCAAGAGCTTGGTGCGATTCTTGGCTTATTACATAGTAATCCTGTTGAGTTCCTGCAAGGTGAAGCGGATGCAGGTCAAGGTCTGACGGCTGAACAAATTGATGCACAAATTGAAGCACGTCAAAGTGCTAAAGCGGCGCGTGATTTCGCCTTGGCTGATCAAATCCGTAAGGATTTGTTGGAAGCGGGTGTTGTTTTGGAAGATAGTAAAAACGGCACAACATGGCGTCGTGCTGAATGAAGTGCTAGATAATAGTTACATGAAACGTATTTTTTACAAAAGAAGTACGTTAATGTCGCGCTAAATGCTCGAAAGTTAAACGGTTTTAGCTGCGGTTTCTTATTAGTTTCATATAAGCAAAGTAGATTAATGCATTGGCATAGAACATGCTTAGTTAACTATGCTGTTATACCTTATGGACTTTTGGAGACTGCAAATATGACTAACTTGGAACCGATGATTGACGAGACTTATGTTGCACCTCAGATTGATCAAGAGCTCGATCGGTTTTGTTTACAAGTTGCAATTGAGGGCGGAAACCCTCAGTTGACGTTTTTTAATAAATTAGAATTCCTGTTATTAACGCTTAGAAATAAACCACTGGAATTGCCAAGGGCATTTCGTTTGGTTTTTAGCGTCGAGTTGAGCAAAATGATTGAAAGTGTTCGCGGACGTTTGTCACTCACCTTTGCCCATTAATCACTTTGAGAAAATAATGATAAAAAGCATGATGCTTTAAAGTAAACCCGCAGATGCGGGTTTTTTCATGCTTGCACTGAGGATTTTTTAGCAAAAAATCTTGCGTTGAATTGCATATCCATTACATGAGTAATCACGGTCGATATCTGCACGTAATGGTTGATGCGTAATGTCGCAATACGCGGCTTTCCATGGTGCAAAGATTTGTGCTTCTAAATCAATTTGTGCATCACGGGTGTAGTCCGCTGTGTACTTCATCACGATGCGTAGTGCAGGCTGTGTTTTATCCAGATTCGAGATAAATACACTGTTTGGACGATTGGTTCTGACTTTCTTGCCAGCCGCGTTCATTTCGAAGCGATAGGCTTTTTGTTCCACGCGATGTCCGCGATCTATATCCATTAAGCACACATCGACATATTGCAAATAACCACGTTCAGCCAAAACTTTAATGTCATGAATACATTGAGCAATATTGGCTTCACTGATGTTGTACATCGCACGCAGTTCAGAACTTTCGGTAATCACTTTTAAATCATGCGTCATGCGCTGCACCACAGGATGGATGTCTTGTGGTGCGTAAGACTTTTCCACGGTACACGTTGCTTGGATGGTTTTCATCTTACGACGTGAAGTCATGCTGAGTAAAAATGCTTTCCAGCGGTTTTGTTTGGTTTTGACTTGGGCAAACGGCGTATGAATCCGCGTATTTTCAGTTG
>CAYJUB010000174.1:0-5490 GCA_964373145.1 uncultured Moraxellaceae bacterium | reverse complement strand
GCGTATGTACCTCTGATTCCTTGGGTTCAGGACATTTGGGTACCTATTAAGGCGTTCTTCGCTTAAGTCACCTAACGTTGATTAATAAAAAGCATCGCTCTAGCGGTGCTTTTTTTATGCGAAAGGAAGAGAGAAGGTCTTATTGTTTGAAGAAGATGAGCTTATCCTGCGTTTGGCGTAATTAGCCAAAACATATTGCGCCAAATGGTATAAAAAGGCCTAATCAATATATTTATGTTGATGATTTTAATGCCAAAAGGTGGATGTTGATCCACCCTACATGGGCTACGCTGGTTAATATGACTTTCTATTCCTTGAATTTAAAAGCAATATTTAGTTGTTTGAGAGCATTTGATGTTTATTAATTTATTGGCATTTACTTTAGGCGTAGTATTTTGGACAGTTGTTGTATGTGCCCACCCCAAAATCATAGCCTTTCTACCAAAAATATTTGATAAGGTTTTGCCAAAGTTTAGCTCGTTGATGTTGTCATATGTTTTGGCTCTATTTTTTTACGCCATACTTTTCATGTCACCAAGGTATTATAAATTTTTTGTTTTAGAGCAGGATTGGAGACAATTTTCTAAGCTATATTTTCTTGGGATTTTGTTTGCTTTATGTGGATATCAATTCTTACAGTATTTATCAGAACGTAAGAAAAAATAGCAAGCGTAGTAATGAATCCGACACGCATTCCTCGATGCATTAGCATCGTTATGTAAGTTCTGGGAGGTCTAGTTGGCGTGGTAATGAGGGTGTTGATTTCGGTGCCAAATGAAAGGCTGAATCCAACCTCACTTTGCTAGTTATAAATTTACTCAATAGGACCCAATTCCTTGGTTCTCGGCATACACAAGATCAATGCCACCAAAATCAACGCCATACCAATGATACTGATCAAATCAGGATATTCTTGCCAAAGTACCGCTGCAAAAATCCCAGCAAAAATGATCGCCAGATAATTAGCAGGACCAATTTTTCCCGCAGGAGCATAGCTGTAGGCTGTTGATAGGCAGAGTTGACTAACTGTTGCCAGTAAACCTGCGCCGCCTAATAAGAGCAATTCATGCGCAGTATAGACGCGCCAATGCCAAAACATCGGAATGCTGGAAAGGACTGTGCCAATCAAGCAAAAATAAAACACGATACGAATCACCGGCTCGGTCGTGGTCAGTGCGCGAACTGTGACAAAAGCCATCGCAGCAAACAAGCTCGACACAAGACCAATCAGCGATAACAAGTTAAAAAAACCTTCATTGGGCTTGGCAACTAGCACTACGCCGACTAATCCAATCAACGCCGCTAGCCACATCAGCGTATTCATCCGTTCCTTCAGAAACAGCCATGCGACCAGTGGAATAAAGATGGGAGAGGAGTAGGTAAAAACCATCGCATTACTGAGCTTGAGGTGAGCAATCGCATAGAAAAATCCATACATCGCCATCAGCCCAATAATCGCGCGCCAGCTATGCATCCAGATTTTTTCTGTTTTAATAAAAGACGTGCCTTTGTATAGCATAAAAGGCAATAAAATCATGAGTCCCGTGAGATTGCGAAAAAAGACCACGGAGGCATTATCAACGGTATGCGATGCAAGGCGGATCAGCACGCCCATCAATGCAAACAGACAGGCTGAGAGCGCCAAGAACGCTAAGCCGCGACCAATTTGATGCTGGGGGTGGTGCGTGTGTGTTGTGGAATTCAAGAGTAGCGTGACCAACAAGAGAAGGTCGCTATTTTAGCAGAGCATCTCTTGCGGGTCGTTGCGTTTGAGCGTGTTAATGAAAACTTATTGATGCGTTGTTTCAAACGTTTTGAGTTGTTGTTCTTTCATCGCCAGCAGTTTGTTTGAGATTTCAAGTTGCTGTGCCAGTTGAGCTTTACGTTCTTTTAGACGTGCATGCTCATCCTTCAAACGATCCAATTCTTCTTCTGCAAGTGCTGGGTCAGTCGGCAGTGCAGTGTTTGCTTCAACAGGTGTAATCGCAGCTTGTGCTGTTTCAGTGGCGGTGATTTCTGACGTCGCAGTGATCGCTGAAGCTGCTTCAGCCGCTTGTGCTGGGAGTTGGGCAGTAGAAATGTTCGTGACGGTTTTTGATGTGCTTGTGAGCGCATTCTCGGTAGATGCTTGAGGGCAGAACAACCACCATAATGCGGCAAGGACGGCCAACGCCGCGATGACCAATCCCGCAGAATGATAAGGACGTGCTAATGCGCGTTCAAAAAGCGACTTCATGTGTGTATCCATACTAAAATTAAAAATTTTTATCCTACTTTCGCCGATTCTAGCGCATTGATCGAATCTGCACCACTTCGACTTGTGTTGTTTCGGTTGCCGCAGGAGCAGTATCAAAAGATCCTTTTGAAACCACGGTCGTGGGACGACGTTCAATATGTCCACAGTCTACGCATTCGATCCACTCATCATCAGGTGTGATGAAAATCATGACTTTGTCTTGCGCGTGACAGGCACTGCAACGCGCACCTGCGATAAAGCGCTTTTTGATGTTTGGTTGACTCATCATGATTTACTCGCCGGTTGACTGTCTAGCCAGCCATTATGACGCAATAATGCCTCAACTGAGGCATCACGTCCACGAAAGTCGCGAAACGTCTCTAGCGCAATTTTACTGCCACCCACGGCAAGGACGCTTTGTCTAAAGGATTGCCCAGTGTCGGTATTAAATATGCCTTCGTTTTCAAAGCGATCAAAGGCATCGGATGCCAAGACTTCCGCCCATTTATAGGAATAATAGCCTGCCGCATAGCCACCCGCAAAAATATGACTAAAACCATGCTGGAAACGATTATAGGCTGGCGGCTGCAGCACGGAGTATTTTGCACGAATGTCGTTTAAAATCGACTGAACTTGGTTTAAGTCTGGTGCAGGTTGGGTGTTGTGAATATCTAAGTCAAACAACGCAAATTCGATTTGTCGTAACGCTTGCATACCACTTTGGAAATGCCGAGCCGCAAGTAATGCATTCAATAGGTCTGCTGGCAGGCTTTCACCCGTATCATCATGCTTGCTAATCAGCGCCAGTGCTTCGGGTTCCCATGTCCAGAATTCCATGAATTGACTGGGTAATTCAACCGCATCCCATGCTACGCCGTTGACACCCGCCACAGACAACACGTCTACTTCGGTCAGCATATGATGCAAACCATGGCCAAACTCATGAAACAGCGTGACGAGTTCATCATGGCTGAGCAAAGCGGGTTTATCGCCGACAGGCGGCGTAAAATTGCCTACCATAAAGGCGACAGGGAGTTGTAGACCTTGATCGGTGCGCATCCGTGGACGGAAACCACTCATCCATGCGCCGCCGCGTTTACTACTGCGCGCGTAGAGATCTAAATAAAATCCAGCGATCAGACTGCCTTCTTGCATGATTTCATAATATTGCACACCTTCAGCCCAAACAGGTGCTTCGCGCTGTTCGATGTCGATGCCATATAGACGTTTTGCAACCTGAAACAAACCGCTGATGACGACATGCGCAGGGAAGTAGGGTTTCAGTGTTTCTTGCGATAAGTTGTATTGACGCTGTTTTACTTTTTCAGCCAAATACGCGGTATCCCACGGTTGGATATCGGTCAGTCCAATTTTTTCGCCTTCCGCTTTGAGTTCCGCTAAATCTTGTTGAGCGGGTTCGAGTGCTTTGCTCGCGATATCGACGAGGAAGTCACGAACCGTAGCGACATTCGGAGCCATTTTGCTGGCAAGTGACAGTTCGGCATAGCTGCTGAAACCGAGTAACAGAGCCATTTCTGAGCGCAATGCCAAGATCTCAACCAGTACATTGCCATTATCCTGATCGGCGGCATTTTGCACGGTAGCGAGTTCTGAGGCGCGCGTGACGTAGGCACGGTAAAGTTCCTCACGTAATGCACGATCTTCGGCATACGTTAAAATCGCGATGTAAACAGGCGCATCTAATGTTGCTGCGGCTTCGACTCGTTGATCCACTGCAAAACTTTCTGCGCGCGCTGCTGCCATTTGTTGGGTTAATGCCACGGCAGAATCAGGTAAGCCTGCCAGTTCATGCTCGGCTAATGGGCGTACATAAGCTTGAGTCGCATCGAGTAAATGATCCGAAAACTGTGAGGACAGTTGTGATAAGCGCTCGGTAATGGCTGCATAACGTGATTTTTCATCGCCTTCGAGCGCAACGCCAGAGAGTTTGAAGTCACGGATTGCGAGACGAATCGACGCTTGGCGTGCGGTGGACAAATTTGCAAAATCAGCACTGTCATGGATGCTCAAATAGGCTTGATAGAGCGGTTTGTTCTGACCTTGTTCGGTGTAATAACGCGACAGTTCGGGCAATAACGCGTTATAGGTTTCGCGTAGTTCTGGCGTGTTGCACGTGGCATTTAAATTGGATAACACACTCCACACTTGATGGATGCGATTTTCCCATGCGTCTAGTTGTTGAATAAACTCGAGTTCACTTCCCAAGGCCATATGGTTGGCTTGATTTAAGAGTGAGAAACCTTCCGCAAGTAATGCTTCGATATCCGATTTCATGCCAGCATTGGTCAGCGCAGGAAAATCGGGTAGTGGCAGACGGGCAGGATGGAGTATTGAGTTTGGGGTCATTGCATTCATGGTATTGCTGCTTCTTAAAAAAGAGTTAACTCTAAAATCCGAGGAGTATCAATAAGGCTCAGCATTAATGATCAGCCCATTATTTTCAATGGGATTTCATGGGCTTTATTGGAGGAATTTCGTTTCAGACCATAAAATCATTTGAAAAAGCACATAAAAAGCGCAGGGCAGTCAAATGACTAGCCCTGCGTTCTTTCATTCAAACTATTTATTTTTCTTAGATTTTTTTGAGTCAGCTTTCTTGTCTGATTTCTCATCAGTCGATTTTTTGCCTGAACCTTTCTTTGACTTGGCCTGATCTTTTGACTGATCTTTGGATTTGTCGGTCGATTTCTTGGCTGATTTGGATTTATCAGCTTTTGGTTTCGACTTGGCTTTCTCTGCACGCTCTTTGGTTTTATCCACAGAATCAACAGGTAATACCGGTGTGATCGGTTCAACAGCCGCTGCAACTGGCGTAACAACCTTCACGTCTTTGACCGCAGTCACAGGCGGTTTCGGCGTTGCAGCAACTGCTTTCACTTGTTCAGTTGGCTGCGCGACTGGCTGCTGCACAGGTTTTTTTCGTGCAGTTGGGCGCGGCGCAGTTGGCTTTACAGCTGGCGTAGGCGCATTTTGAGCAACAGCAGGTTTTGCAACTTGCGGTTGCTGACGTCCTGCTCGTGCTGGGCGACTTGAAGTGGCCTTTGCTGGAGTCGCTGCTTTTGCAGGTGCATTGGCAACACGTGGTGCTTTTTCACGCATCGGCTTACCACCACTGGACAATTGTTTCACCAGTTGAAAGTCGATTTTACGTTCTTCGAGATTCGCACCCGCCACTTGGATTTCGACTTTGTCACCGAGTGCAAATTTCTGACCATGCGTTTTGCCATTCATAG
>CAYJUB010000173.1:0-5499 GCA_964373145.1 uncultured Moraxellaceae bacterium | reverse complement strand
TATTTGATCATGACCAAAGCATTGGATTACTTTGATCCTGCACGCGATTTTGATAGTAATTTAAACAAGGCTTTAGCACCTGCAACCTGTCGCTTCTTGGTCGTTTCATTTACCACCGATTGGCGTTTTGCCCCGAGTCGCTCACGGGAAATCGTCAATGCACTCATTAGCAATCGCCAACCCGTCAGCTATATCGAAGTGGATGCGCCGCAAGGTCATGATTCTTTCTTATTCCCAATTCCACGATATGTGAACAGTTTGCGAGGTTTTTTAGGAAAACCTAAAGCGCACAATGTGACACAAATTGCACACACCCACTCAATCAATGATCCACTGCATGCTGTACTTTCAACACAAAAACAGCAAGTTACTCAGGAACAACAATCATGAGGCTAGATCAACAACTGGCTGAACGTTGGATAAAGCCGAACTCACGCGTCCTCGATTTAGGTTGCGGAGATGGTGAACTGCTTCTCAATATGGCAAACAAATTGAACATTGATTGCTATGGTCTTGAAATTGACGAGGACAAAATCACAGCGGCAATCGGTCGTGGCCTCAACATTATTCAGCAAGATTTGAATGAAGGACTGGGACAATTCGCCGATCAGAGTTTTGATGCGGTGGTAATGGCACAAGCTTTGCAAGCAGTTAAAGCACCCGATCAAATATTATTGGATATGGTGCGAGTGGGGCGTGAAGCGATCATTACCTTCCCTAATTTTGCCCATTGGAAAACGCGTAGTTACATCGGTTTTCGCGGGAAAATGCCTGTTTCTAAAGCATTGCCGTATATGTGGTACGATACGCCAAATATCCATTTGTGTACATTTCGTGATTTTGAAGCCCTTTGCCGTGCAAATGGGATTAGAATTATTAATCGACTTGCGGTCAACGGCGACCAGCAAGGCAGTTTTTTTATGAAGCACTTCCCCAATCTATTTGGTGAAATTGCGATTTACCGAGTGAGCCGATCATGAAACATACATTGACCGCTTTGATTTTATCAATGGGCCTAACTGCCAGCATTCCTGCATTGGCAGATTCAAATACGACCGCACCTGAAAGCTCAAGTGTGGCGACCATGACTTTGCCTGAGCTCCAAGCTGCAGCTCAAGCAGGCAACGTTCGTGCGCAATTTTATCTAGCAAACCGTTATAAGCTCGGTCAAGGCGTGCAACAAGACTATGAACAGGCGTTCAATTGGTTTCAAAAAGCTGCCTTACAAGGGGCTGCACCCGCTCAGCTCAATCTGGGTCAAATGTATGCTGAAGGCAAAGGTGTCGATGCAAACATGGATCAAGCCAAACTTTGGCTGGGCAAAGCAGCAAAACAAGGTGATAACCGCGCTAGTTATAATTTAGCATTGCTGGAAGAGCGCAGTAAAAACTTGGCAAATGCTTACCAATGGTATGATTTGTCTGCGCGTGACGGTATGCTCGATCAACGTATTAAAGATAAAGCACAAGGCAAAATCCGCACCTTAGCTGCGAACTTGTCGCCACAAGACATTCAAGATGCCAAGAACCGCGCAGATCGCTGGATTCAAACCGATGATGGCAATCAGTAAGAATTGAATATTGAATGCAAAAGCCCGGCTCGTTCGGGCTTTTTGATGGGCGATTATTTTTCAATAATCATTTAGAAAATCAATGAGAAGTGTGGCGACTGTAATTACATTTGTTCACAAAACAACCTCCCACGATAATTCTTCAGATCGCTATGATCAAGACTCTGAAAGAAATTTTTTTTAATGACGGAGTATGACCATGTCACATGAAGGATATCATGAGCCGATTGAGGAACTTAACGACAATGTCCGCGACATGCATCGCGCCATTGAATCATTAATGGAAGAGCTCGAAGCTGTCGACTGGTATTCTCAACGTGCGACTGCGTGTAAAAACCAAGAATTACGCGAAATCATGCAGCACAATGCCGACGAGGAAAAAGAGCATGCAGCCATGCTGCTCGAATGGATTCGACGTCGCGATCCCAAAGTAGACGAGAATTTGCGTAAATATCTCTTTACGGATCCGAAAAATATTTTAGAGGTTGAAGAAGAATCCGAATCCTAAACTCGCATCAAATGCCGCAGTCAAAACGGCTACTCCAATAAAAATAGCACGACTCTTAAAAAACGCGATAATCACTCTGGCTATCGCGTTATATCCTTTTGGCGATACAATTCGTCGTCCTCATCTCTTAAGATCAACCGCATGATTTCTCTGCCCCATAACACCTTAATTCTTGCCAGCAACAACTCAGGTAAGATCAAAGAATTCAATACGCTGTTTGAATCTGCGGCATTACCCATTCAGGTGATTGCACAAGGACAGCTTGGAATTACTGATGCCATTGAAGACGGGTTAAGTTTTGTTGAGAATGCGCTGATTAAAGCACGCCATGCCGCTAGAGAATCAGGACATGCGGCGCTTGCTGATGATTCTGGGTTATGCGTTCCCATCTTGGGTGGTGCACCTGGGATTTACTCAGCGCGCTTTGGCGGTGAGCATGGCAATGATGCGCTCAACAATCAAACCTTACTCGAAAAGCTCAAACCCTTTCGTAATGGTCAACCGATTCCAGCGATGTTTGTCTGTGTCTTAGCTTTGGTGCGTCATGCAGAAGATCCATTGCCATTGATCTGCCAAGGTATTTGGCATGGGGAAATTTTAGAAGAGATCCGCGGCGAAGACGGTTTTGGGTACGACCCACTTTTTTGGTTACCTGAATTAGGCAAAGCCAGCGCAGAACTTGAAAAATCAGAGAAAAATCAAATTAGTCATCGTGGACTGGCCATGGCGCAGTTTCGGGCAGCCATGTTGACTGGGGAATAATTTCTATTCTTCTCCTCCTCAATTCGGGGATGAGTAGGGTCAGCGAATGAGACGGCCTCATCCCGTCAAGCTTCTCCCCTAACACAAAACGAAGCGATAGCTGAGCCTTATAGAAATGCCTTCACTGGAATCGATTCGTCTACGAGTCGAGCTGGATCAACCGCAATTTTCTCTGCAATCATTTTTTTACTGAGCATGAACTCTTGCGGACGGTTGACACAGTCTGCAGCGATGAGTTTTCCATTATGCAAATAGAATGCGGCGAAGCTGCGTCCAGTATGTATATCTCCACGAATGATCACTTGATCGTAACCGTGACTGAGGCCAGCGATTTGTAGTTTTAGGTCGTATTGATCAGACCAAAACCATGGTAGGTTATTGTATTCCTTACTGAGTCCGCAGAGTGAAGCCGCTGCGACTTTACCTTGCTCGCTGGCATTGGGAACGGACTCCAAACGAATACGACGGTTGTAGTGTGAGTCGAAGTGATTGGTGCAATCGCCAGCGGCCACGATGTTGGGATCGTTGGTGCGGCAATACATATCCACGACGATGCCGTTGTCCACCACAATGTCGGCAGCCTCCGCCAACTGCACATTGGGGATCACGCCTCCGACTATCTACACGAGGTCGGCTGGAAATGTTAGGCCATTGGCACATGATACACTTTCTACATGCGTTGAGCCTTCAATCCCAATGATCGAAACGCCTGTATGAATGATCACGCCTTCTTCAGTATGCACACGGGTATAAAACTCAGACAGTTCAGGCGCCGTGACACGCTGTAAAATGCGTTCAGCCATCTCCAATACCACCACAGATATACCCTGTTTTCTCAGTGCAGCAGCAGTCTCTAAACCGATATAACCACCGCCGATGATCACAGCCTGTTTGGCTTTTCCGACATAAGTCTTTATACCGTCTACGTCGGCAATATTTCGTACATAATGCACCCCAGCTAATTCGCTACCAGGCAGTGTAATTTTTCGAACCCGTGCACCTAAACACAAGGCCAACTTATCATAAGCAAGCTCGCTACCATCGCTCAACTGTAGGATTTGTCGTGCACGATCAATGGCAATGACACGCCCCTGACGAAACTGTATCTGATTTTTTTCATAAAAAGCGGCTGGACGAATTAGTAAATCATCAGCGCTTTTATCGCCAGACAAAAAAGTCTTCGACAGGGGTGGACGATGATAGGGCAGATATGGCTCATCGCCGATCATAATAATATCGCCATCCCAACCTTCTTGGCGTAGGCTTGTACTCAGTTGAGCAGCGGCGTGACTGGCACCGATGATGACCGCCGTGAGTTTTTTCATATCTGCATCCTATACACTTTGTTCAGAGTATCCACGCCGTTTTAGGCTTTGGCTGTGACTTTCACCATCATTTTGGAATAGCCTTTGACAAAATTAGACTGCACGATCTCGGGCTCCGAAAGTACTTCAATGTTTTCAAAACGCTTGAGCAACTCCTCCCACAAAATACGCAGTTGCATTTCGGCCAAACGGTTACCCATGCAACGGTGAATACCGAACCCGAACGACAAATGATTGCGTGCATTTTTACGATCAATCATGAATTCATCTGGTTGTTCTATGGCACGTTCATCGCGATTGCCTGAGACATACCACATCACCACTTTATCGCCTTTTTTAATGATCTGGCCATTCAGCTCAACATCCTGCTTGGCAACACGGCGCATATAGGCCAGCGGGGTCTGCCAGCGGATAATCTCTGAAACCATGTTGGGGATTAAGCTGGGATTATTTTTTAGTTTAGCAAATTGATCTGGAAACTGATTTAAAGCGAGTACACCGCCCGTCATGGAGTTTCGAGTGGTGTCATTGCCACCCACGATTAACAGCGCCAAGTTGCCTAAAAATTCCATTGGGCGATGGATAAGGTCTTTTGTGCCCTCATTAGACTGCATTAGACTAATCAAATCAAAACCAATGGCTTCACCAGCAGCAGTACGGGCTGCTTTATCGTGCCACAATTTTGAGAAATGCTTCGCCATATCGGCGACACCGAGAAATAATTCATCCATGTCGACTGATCCACCTGTGGTCTCTGGGCTGGCCGCCGCCAAATCTGACCAGTCAACCAGTTTGTGACGCTGGTGATAAGGGAAGTCCAAAAGCGTTGCCAGCATCCTCGCTGTCAGCTCAATTGACACCTTCTGCACCCAATCGAATGGCACATCTACGGGCAAATTGTCTAAAACATCTATTGCACGGCTACGAATTAGACCTTCCATTTCCTTTAAGTTCTTAGGCGCCACAACCTCTTGTACAGCCTGTCGTTGAATGTCGTGTTTAGGTGGATCCATGGCAATAAACATCTCCACCTTTAATCCATCTGGTCGATCACCCAATGTAATAATTGGCTCAGCAGAGAAGAGTTCGTGATTTTTGTCGACAAAAACAATGTCTTCATAGCGAGTTATCGACCAGAATGGACCAAAATGGCTGTTTGCCTGATAGTGCACAGGGGCTTCGTCACGTAGACGTTTAAAATATGATTGCCAGCGATATTGTCTAAATAGGAACGGGTTACTGACATCGATATCTTCTATTTTCAGCGAGGATACTTCTGGAATAGGCTTTTCAACAAACTCATGGAATTTACTTTCATTGAGGACGCGCATTTT
>CAYJUB010000172.1:0-5514 GCA_964373145.1 uncultured Moraxellaceae bacterium | reverse complement strand
AGAACCGCCATCAGTCAGTTCAATGATGCGATCCACCACATTCGGTACATCTTTCGGATTGATAAAATCGGTCATGCCAAATTTACGTGCCATCGCTTCTCTTGCAGGATTGGTATCGACACCGATGATCTTGCCCGCACCAACCATTTTGGCACCTTGAATCACATTCAGCCCGATACCGCCCAAACCAAACACGACGACATTCGCGCCTGCTTCCACTTTCGCCGTAAACAACACCGCACCTACGCCCGTTGTCACACCACAACCGATGTAGCAGACCTTATCAAACGGCGCATCCGAACGGATTTTTGCCAGTGCAATTTCAGGCACGACAATATGATTGGCAAACGTCGATGTACCCATGTAATGCAAAATTGGCTGACCATCGAGTGAAAAACGTGACGTGCCGTCTGGCATTAAACCCTGACCTTGGGTCGAACGAATCGCTTGGCAAAGATTGGTTTTTTGCGACAGACAGAATTTACATTGACGGCATTCTGGCGTGTACAGCGGAATCACGTGATCGCCTGGTTTCAGCGACGTCACGCCAGCACCCACTTCAAGAACCACACCCGCGCCTTCATGACCCAAAATCGCAGGAAAACGCCCTTCAGGATCAGCACCCGACAACGTGTAATAATCAGTATGACAAATCCCCGTCGCTTTGATTTCAACCAACACTTCGCCCGCACGCGGCGGCGCTAGATCGACTTCGTGAATCGTCAGTGGTTGTCCAGCAGCCCATGCAATCGCGGCACGTGTTTTCATGAAGGAATTCCTTGTCTGGTGAATGTGATCAATACCGCTATTTAATGTCTCAATCTATTCTGAACTTTCAACCGCAGCAATTTTATGTTGCGATGGAATCTTCATTGCTGGCATATGTAAAGACGGTAATACCGAAGTCGGTTGAGAGACTTCAGGTATTGTCGTAGCCTCCGTCACCGTAGGAAATAATCGACTTTCGATCTGTGGCAAAATCGTCGCGATATTGGTGCCCACTTGCATCTGTGGATTTGATGGTGGATAACCATCCTCTTTCTCACGTTTGCTGATCGACTTCTTCGCCACTTCAAACGCGGCGGCAAGTGAACTCTGATCACGCATCGCTTCAGCAAAGAACGCCCGACCAAAGTAAGTATAATCCGCTTCCGTTGAACACCCAAATGACGGCGTATCTGCCGCAGAAGCAGTAATAATAATCGTATTCGGCGACTGGAGCGCAGGAATGAAACTGCCTGAATAACACGCAGAAATCACCAGCACTCGCCAACGGATATTTGACCGATCTAAAGTTTCCCGCAGCCATTGCGGATCCAACGAATTTAAACCAATCGGTTCATTCTCCAGTTCAAAGACATTCTGATTGCCATGGGAGGTCATAAACAAAAACAGTACATCATCGGAGCCCATTTGCTGACCAACGCGCGCCAATGCACGGGCAATGCTGGTTCGACTGGCAATCGGTAACGTCGCTTGGGTATTGACATTATTGATCAATGCCAGCGAACGTCCGAGCGTCCCAAAACGGGTATCAAACTGACGTTGAGTATTTTCGACTTCGGTTTTAAACACATCCTGATAGCCTGCGCCCGCCACACCCATGAAGTACCAATGTGTCTCGCCAAACACGCCTTTTTGCAGTTGACTGAGCATATCCTCCAGCAATCGCGGTTGGGCATACAGCGCCTCCTCCGACAGCCGGACGGGTTCGACTTGTGCCTCGACTTTCCAGATCGGCTGACTGCTGACGGCTTGTTGCCAAATCGCCAGAGTGACAATCGTACCGACCAAAATCAGCAGCTGTTCCCACCACGGCCATTTTAACTGCTTAGCAAAAATCAGGACGAGCGACACGGTTTGCCAAATAAACAACACCAAAAACAGTGAGTTCATCCACGGCAAAATAAAATCAGGTAAACGATCAATCAACCCAAGGTATTGCAATAAGCTTTGAATCAGTGCGATGTAAATGTCTGCCGCAAGCCAAAGGATCACGGGGACAAGCATCAGTCGCCCAAGACCATTTCGCTGCGCGATAAATATCCCTGCAATCAGCGCGATAAACGGCCAGAGTAGATAACTCGCTAAACCCTGCCCATTAAAGTGCCCATCACCATTGGCGGTGAGCCAACTGAATAAGGTATTTGCGAGTACAGCCAAGATGGCGAGGAACACCAACTGCAAAGCACTCGGCGTGACGAAACGAAAAGCACGACGCGAACCCAGCAACATCCACAATGCTGCTCGTTGGTTGGCAAATAAATCCGAAAAGAAACTTCGAGACGGGGGCAGCTCAATCATAGGATTTTCAGCTTAGGACTCTTTTACTTATGATTTAAAAATCAGATAAATATAACAACGCACGTCATCTCAATACTTAAGGCGATTAAACCCAAAGTCTCAATATGAAATAGTCTTGCAAATGAACACTAAATTACCCGAAATCAGGCAAAAAATAGACGGGTAAATTAAGACTGAAATCGTTATAAATTGATACAAATAATTTGTAAATATGATTAATTTATATTCAATTAAGTGATTTCAAAAGCACGCGGTTTGATTAGCGATTTTCCACCTCATCTGGCAATCGAATCAGGGTGGCCAGAACATTCACATCCAGTGTCTGCTGGAAGGGTAAAACGCCCAAACAAGGTGCGTTCAACCGCTCGGCCAATGACGTACATTGTGCATCAATCATCTCAGGACTTTGATCCGTATCCAAAACGGTTGCCACCCAACCTGCAATCGGCAATCCATCACGACGAATTGCCTCAGCTGTCAATAGCGCATGGTTCAAACAGCCTAAACGAATCCTCACCACCAAAATGACGGGTTTTTGCAACAACCGCGCAATATCCGCCACGGTCTCACGGGCATTGATCGGCACGCGCCAACCGCCAGCACCTTCGACGATGACCAAATCAGCACGGGTTGATAACGCCGCACGCACCTGCCCGACGACTCGCTCCGCACGCAAACTCACCCCAACTTCTGCTGCGGCAAGATGGGGTGAAATCGGTGATGGCAAACGAATCGGCGCAATCAGCATCGAATCGATCACGACACTCGCCTGTTCGCTCATGCGCGCGGCATCGCCACTGATGAGGACTACTTTTCCATTCACCATTTCAGTCTCGCAACCTGCGGTGATTGGCTTGACCCCAAACGCGCTCAATCCCAACACCTTCGCACGTGCCAACAACACACACGACACCACGGTCTTACCGACATCCGTATCTGTACCTGCGATGAAGAATACTTGTCGTAGCTTGGGTGTTTTCGGAGCAAGGTCAGTTTCGGTCACGAATTTACTCTCTGATCAATCAATTCAATTTTTTAAACTTACAGCACACGCAATTGCATGTACAACACGTGATATTCCAGTGCAATCGGCTCGTCATCGCGCAGCCAAGATCGGAACTGCGACAAAGACACGGGCGTTTGCGCGCGACCTAGGCGGTTTCCACCCATAAGTTTCAACGTATGGAGCAAATCTTGTAAATGATCAAACGGCTGACTCCAGCACTTTTCAATCACCGACACCACCGAAATCACTTGCGCCTCAGCCGCATTAATCCATGCTTGCGCTGGAAGAAAATCAAACAGCGGCAAATCAGGATAACGCGCATGCACACTGGCAAATGAACCTTGCACAGGCACAGCCAACCACATGACGCCATTAGATTTCATCACGCGACACAGTTCAGGCAAAATCGTTGGACTCAGCCAATGTAACGCAAAATGACTCGCCATACGATCGAGTGATTGATCAGCAAACGGCAAATGACGAATATCGCCTTGTACAGGCGTAATACCATCTACATCCGCTACATGCGCCAACATCGCAGGCGACTGATCCAATGCCGATACCAGCTGCTGTTGTGCAGCGATTTTCTTGGTAATTGCGCCTGTCCCACAACCCGCATCCAGCCACAGTTGCGAATGAGCAGATAAAAATTCACCACTCGCTTGCATCAATTCAAATAAGAAATCAGCCGATTGACGCTGCAATAACGTCACCCGATCATAGCTTTCAGACGCATGATCAAAGGCTTGCCAAACAGCAACATCAGGCGTGTTATTCATGATTGGTGACTGGCGCAAGTTCATTCGAACGGTGATGCTGAAAATAACCATCAAAGCGGCAGGCATCGCCTAACCAACGATGAGCAGGTTCAATACCTGCAAGCGGTTCAGCGAGTCGAGGACGTTTGACCACCACGCGCTTAGCGACATTGATTGCTAACGGCAACAACGCATCACCCCAATCAATCTCGACATCGGTCTGACGTGGAATTGAAAGGAGGTACTGTAAAATCTGCATTTCTTTTTTAACAAGAGGTTGTTTCTTGTCCGTTGCGGCTTTAGGAAACATGGGATCAAGATACACCACATCCACAAGACTATGGATGGCATGATCAACCAAATATGCCTCGGATTTGGCAAAAACGACCGTCATTCGGTTCACAGCGTGATGCAATCGTTCGTCGCTAAATCGTATTGCTTGTGCCTTCGCATCCATCAGCAAAGCAGCCAAAATCGGATGTCGCTCAACCATGGTCACTGATGCACCGAGCCAAGCCAAAAGCAGCGAATCGTGCCCAAGCCCTGCGGTCGCATCAACAATACTCACCGTGGGCGAGGTCAAACAAGCACGTGCCAGCAACTCATTGCGAATCCCTGCACGATATAAACGCGGTAACTCGCCAACCCAATTGGGTTGCATTTTCATGCCATTCACCGCCAGCCACAAACCCTGTTCATCATAAATCAATGCCAGTTCAGGCTGTTGACGCATTTCACGTGCCGTTGGCGTTTCCGCTTGTTGCTCAAGCACCAGCGTATAGTCGTCCGCATTCACTGCAAACCACTGTTGCACAGCTTGGGCTTGTTGCACAGTTTGCGGTAAATGAATTAAACGCATGCGAATACTCGACTGTGATGACACATCGCGCGTTGAGTTATGCGCTCCAATTCACCCAGCCCATATATGAGGTCAATAAAATGAGCAAACCGAACACGATGCGATACCATGCAAAAATCGTAAAATCATGCTTCGCCACGTAATGCACCAAAGCTTTGACGACAATCAAAGCCACAATAAACGCCATGATGAAACCGACCGCAATGACCGGAAAATCACTCCAAAAGAACTCATGACGATGCTTATACACCGACAAAGCAGTCGCGCCAAACATCGTTGGAATCGCCAGAAAGAATGAAAATTCAGCCGCGGTCTTACGTGACAAACCAAAAAACAAGCCGCCAATAATCGTTGCCCCTGAACGTGAAGTGCCTGGAATCATGGCAAAACATTGCGCGAAACCCACTTTTAGTGCCTGCTTCCAACTCATCTCATCGACTTCGTTTGCCGTCACTTGATGCTCTCGACGCTCCGCCCACAAAATCAAAATCCCGCCAAAGATCAACATGAAAGCAACCACTAAAGGCGTAAATAAATACTCTTTAATCGTATCGAGCGCAATCACACCAATCACTGCGGCTGGCATA
>CAYJUB010000171.1:0-5527 GCA_964373145.1 uncultured Moraxellaceae bacterium | reverse complement strand
CTTCCCCCTCAGGGGAAGACTTCAAAGCAAAAACGCAAGAAAATCCATTTCAACTGTTAACCAGAACATAACCTTTCAAAAGGGAGGATGGGAGGGATGTGCTTTTGACTTTAAAAAACACTCGCTAGCACAGGCCACAATCGCACCACCGCACCCGTAAACAACACAATCGTCCCACCCACTTCCGCCACAATCAAAGACCACATAAAACCCGAAATCAGGAAATTAGGTAATGTCGCCTTGCCGAGCTTATGCGGACGTGCCAATTGATTTTGCGTATCTTGCAAAGCACCATGAATCACATAGGTGCTAATGGCTGCAATGAAATAAACCAGATTTGCCAGCACCGCCCAGAAGTTCACCATTGGCGACCAGACTGACACAACAGCCAACACAGCCAAAACTAACGCACTAAACGAATACATCAATGACGCACGATGCGCGATATCCACATAATACGGCGCACGCGATTTTTCACTGGCGCGAATCGCTGTGTATTTCCATACGCCAGTGAATAGACCAACGAGCAATAGAAAGCCTGAACCGAGTACGGCTAAAGCTACTGCGGGGGATTGGAAGAAAACGTTAAAAACTGGAGATAAATCTTGCATAAGAAACACTAAGTACTGACAACTAGAATTGTCAGCACAATAGCATGAGTTTAACTAGGTGTCATTTAACTAATCTGGTGTTGTATCCTGCGACCCTGTCACAACAGTTTTCACAACGTCCATAAAAGTAAGGAATAAAAATTGAAAACTTCGCCCCTAAAAAAACAATGCGAAACATTGTCATTGGATTTACACGAAATAAATATTCCCTATGAAGGCAGTCCTGAAACTGCATTGCTCAAGTATTTTGAAGAACAGGGCTACATTGGTTCTTATAGTGAAGGGATTCCAGTATTAACAGTTCTAAAAGCATTGATGCTTGATAAGCTAGCTAAACACAATTACTTCAACGATAGAAACGATGCTTGTTGCAGATACCTTGAAGCGCAGTTGACCATCTTAAAAGATAAGTTAGATGAAATTATTTCTAGTATAGCCAATACGGATAAGAACACTTTTCTTAAAAATATGCAGGAAATCCTTAATCAACCTTTTATACAACGCGAACATCCAAGTCTAAATATTGAATTCTCCGAAGCCCTATTTGATGCCGTAGATACTAAGTTATTTATAGCATTAGCACATAAAATAGCTGAAGACCCATATACATATAGAAATGGTTGGCCTGATCTACTAATTATCAAAAAAGATGAAGTTCAACTTATAGAAGTTAAAACCACTGACAAACTGCATAAAAGCCAGCTAACGACCATTCCAGTTTTAAAACAAATTCTACCCTTTCCGATTAGTGTTTATCAGATAACAAACAGCCGCGATTAATAGATCGATCACCGATGTTTAGGTTGCCTTTACATCAAATCGAAATACACAGCGACAATCCAGCCAGCAATGCACCAATCGCCGCGCCAACCATCACATCCGTTGGATAATGCAATCCCAAAATCACACGCGAAGCCGCAACCAGCAACATAAACGGCAACAACACTGGCAACAACAAAGGGAAGCTCACACCCAGCATCACAGTAAACAACACCGCATGCAACGTATGGCCTGATGGGAAGCTGAAATGATCTAACGGACGCTCACCCAGCATAATTGCCTGATGCACCTGATATGGTCTTGGACGCAGCGTTTTATTTTTCAGCAACTTATAGATCGCTAGGCCAGTCAAACTGGTCAGTGAAATTTGAATGAGCAACGGCAAAACAACCATGCCATACCACGCCCAAACAATTAACACCATGCCATACCAAAACCAGCCATCACCCAAACGACTGACTAATTTAAACAAACGCGCAACTGCATGACGCGTTGAATAACGATTCATGCGCAGACACCAGTAAGTATCCCAGCCTTGAACCTGATCTTGCATCTGGAGCATTTTTAATTGAAATTTATTCATATTCAATCTCCTTTGTAGTGATCACCTGACCTGAGTTCAGTGCCTCACTCGATTGTTTTTGTTGTATCACCGTTCCGAGTACTTGTTCGAACTGTGCAACGGCATGTTGCCAGCCCATTTGTTGTACACGCACACATGCACTTTTTCCCATCACTTGTAATTCTATTTGTTTCGGCAATCCTGCCGCGAGTTGCTTGAATTGCCATTCATCCTTCAGTCCACATAACCAACCCGACTGTCCTGAACTCACCAATTGACCTGCCGCTGCATCGTTGAATGCAAGTACAGGCAAACCACTGGCCATCGCCTCGGGTACAACATTACCAAATGTCTCAACTTGACTAGCAAACACAAACACATCTGCGCTAGCATAATATTGACTGAGGTTCTCACCTGTTTGCATCCCTGCGAAGATAATATCTGAACCGAGTTTTTCTAATCTTGCACGCTCTGGCCCATCACCCACCAACACCAATCGTACCGCACGGAACGACTGCTCTGCTTGTAATTCACGATACGCCGCAATGACCAAATCAAGGTTCTTTTCTGGGGACAAACGTCCAACATATAACAACACGGTCGTTTGTTCACCTGCACCCCAAGATTGGCGCAACGGCTGACTACGATGTGTCGGATTAAACTGTTGAATATTCACACCGCGTGAAACCACTGACAGACGATCAATTCCCATTTCTTGCAACTGCCCTGCAGTTTTTTCACTCGGTACGCAGGTAATATAAGTACGATTATGAAAATAACGCAGATAGGAAATAATCGGTGTCAGCAGATAGCTCAATCCAAAATATCTGCTGAACTCATGAAATGGGGAATGAAAGCCACTCGTCACAGGAATGCCTAATTTTTTCGCCGCATACAATGCCGCCAGACCTAAAGGTCCTTCGGTGACGATATGTACAACGTCAGGTTGATGCTGTTTAAAGAATTCTTTGAGTCGCGAATAGGCTGGCGCACCGAATTGCAGCGTGGTGTAACGTGGAATCGCAAACCCTCTCACCAACATCGTATGTTCAGCAGGCGAATCAGCGGTAATTGATTTTTGCTCTGGACGAACCAAGATCAGCGAATGTCCATTCGCTTTTAGGCCATTAGCAAGCTGGTAAATAGAATGCGCGACGCCATTGATTTCTGGCGGCCATGTTTCTGTGACAAGGGCAATTTTTAAAATTTTGGTTTGATTAGTACGCGGTAATGTTTTTGTAGTGTTGTAACGCTTATTATCCTGAAAGTTAAAATTAAAGATTTCAGACTGACTTGGCTTCGTCCGTGCTTCTTGCAAAGCATCGACTTCGGTATGGTTCAAACGTTCTTTTTGGCTAAAGTCATTAATGACTACATTCATCGGCTCATCGGCTCTATTCGTTTTCATGAATACAGCATACGCAGTCAAGTTGACAGTTAGTTGACGAAACGATGACAGAATTGTGACGGTTTTTTAATCAAGAACTCAACAAAAAATGTATTTTTATCACTCACATTTGCCTAGATAATACCATTCCACTTTCATGAACTTCCTAGGACTTTCTATGCGCGTTCGCTTAGCTCGGCTCGTTGTTTCATTGCCTATCATACTGATGACATACATCACGGTGCCTACAACGAGCTTTGCCGCAGAGCAAAAACGTGCGGCAGTCACCAGCATGAAAGACTTTGAAATGAGTCGCTATTTAGGGCAATGGTATGAAATTGCAAGATTACCCATGTTCTTCGAGCGCGACTGCGTCACACATATCATGTCCACCTATACGCCTAAATCCAATGGAAAAATCAAAGTCGATAATGAGTGTCGTCATGCCGATGGCAAAACACAACATGCGATTGGTGAGGCCACTTCGATCAACAACAATGCAGGTCAGCTACTGATTACATTCCTACCAAATTGGCTGAACTGGGTGAGTTTTGGTAAAGCAGAATCGAAGATTTATATCATGCAGACCGATTATCGCACTGCCCTTGTTGGTAGTCCCGATCATAAATATCTATGGATTTGGTCTCGCACGCCTCAAATCGACCCAGTAACCTATGATAACTACATCAAAGAGGCTCAGCGTCAAGGTTTCGATACACGCCAGATCATTATCAACAATCAAAAATAAAGCTGTAAACTAAAATAGAAAAAGCTCCACAAATAAATAGGAGCTTTTCCTTCAATCATTTGACGATGACCTTCAGGCCTGCATCGAATTACTGCGATGTTTTCAATGTTGTATCATCCTGATTTTCAGTCCCACACGATGGGCAAAAACCGAAAAAAGAATTATGGCGTGTATTACATTTTGGACAATTGCGATAAAGCTTCAATCCGCAAAACATACAAAAATTACTTGCCACTTCTTTGGTCTCAAGTAGCTGCCGCTCACAACTTGGGCAGACATTGGCTGCTAATTTTTTGATCGCCGTGATGTGATCGAGCTTTTGACGTCGTTCATTCTCACCCGCCTTCGCCGTCAGTTGACGCTGTGCGAGATATTCCTGCATCCAACCAATGCCATAATAGCCCGCAATCAGCACCAAAATCAGCCCAACGATATAGCGCACATAGCCGCCGTAACTAGGCAAATAAGGCACGAGCTCAACAAAGAAACTAAACATCGCAAAGAAAATAAAGCCCCAGACAAATGGCCAATATTTGCTTTTACGATGACGTACAAAAAGCCATAACGCCGCCACGATTAGCGGCAAAATAAATAGCAAACGATAAGCAAATACTTTCAAATCTTGTTTGAACACCGCACGTTCATAAAGACGACTGCTCTGTTGTTCAAGTTCATAATATTGCGGATAAAGTTGATCGGTCTGTTGCGCTAGTTGTATAAGCTGACGATCTAAATCGGCGATTTTCTGTTGATTTTCAATTTGGCTGACTTTGAGGTCTTCAAGTCTTTTGGTGCGATCAATCAGCTCAACATCTTGGCTGGGCTGTTGCGTGACCGCGCGCGTCGCCAGCCAGTTTTCAAAATTGACATGCTCTGTATTATATTGGCTTTGAGCTGCGCTTAAGGACTGTTGAAGCAACTCACGCTGATCAGCCTTTACACTTTGGTCAGACTCAATATTGAGTTTGGTTTGTTTCAATGATAATAATTGCGGTGATGCGAATTGATCACGTGTCAGATTCTTTTCCGCCATCGGTAAGTCGCGAATAATCAGACCGCCAAATCCCATCAAGAACCACGCAAAGAGAATGGCAACAAGCCACATGGTTAAGCTAAATAGTTTTTCTGGTTGCAAGAGTGTTTTCATGGAATCCGATCCTGATTATTCGTTTAATTTACTGATCATATGCCTAATAATGAAGCAATTAAATAAGAAGTTATTGAATTGCTAAGGTTCTAATATGCGATATAGAATAAAAAGTAGGTTAATGGACATTACTGATATGGAAAATATTCGCATCATCACGAATAAAAATGAACTGGAAGGCACTTGCTATATTGAAGTCCTGCCTGGTGCCTACAAAAACAAATGTTGGAATGAAGGGAGCCTGTAAATAAAACTGTGTAAATGTCAAAATCTTATTAACCCTGATAAGGGA
>CAYJUB010000170.1:0-5539 GCA_964373145.1 uncultured Moraxellaceae bacterium | reverse complement strand
TCGCAACAGGATTGCGGCTTTATTATGCCGATATTCAAAAGGTCACAGCGTTAGATCAATACACTGTCCTTTTTGATTTCAAACCAAAGAACACCACTCAAAACGCAGCAAAAAGTAATGTCAAACTCGCGTTATCTATTGGGCAAATGTCGATTTTTTCTAGCCAGGATTGGCAGAATCGTCGCTTTGATCAAGTCACGATGCGTGCGCCACTTGGCAATGGGCCGTATTTGGTTGATCGAGTTGATTCAGGGCGCAGTATTACCTATAAACGCAATCCCGATTATTGGGGGCGTGATTTGATGATCAATCGTGGTAAATATAATTTTGATCGCATTAAGTATGTGTATTACCGCGATCCAGAAGCGGCTTATCAGGGTTTTAAACTTGGGCAATATACGTTCAAAAAAGAACAATCAGCGCAAAATTGGGTGAAGAATTATAATTTTCCTGCAGTGAGTAAAGGTTTCATTATCAAGCAAACGATCGCGAACAAAAATCCGATTACCATGAGTGGTTTAGTCTTTAATTCACGTAAGGATCAGTTTAAAGATCGACAAGTTCGGAAAGCGTTAACACAAGCTTTTGATTTTGAATGGCTGAATAAAGCGTTATTTAATCATACGTATACACGACTACAAAGTTATTTCTTTAATAGTGAATTAGAGGCGAAAGGCCCACCATCCGCTGAAGAAATGAAATATTTAAAACCGCTTTTACCATCATTATCACCCTCTGAAAAAGATGAAATCCTGCAGGTTTGGTCCGCACCTCTGAGTACTGGAGATGGTTTTAATCGTGAGAATCTTTTAAAGGCGAGACAACTTTTACTGAACGCAGGATACTGTTATCAAGATGGTTTTTTGATAGACACGAAGGGCAAACCATACGTCATCGAAATTTTGATCAGTGATGCCAGTTTGCAAAGAACCCTGCTGCCGTATGTCCGCAATCTAAAGCGTTTAGGCATCAATGCCAAGATTCGCTTGGTGGATACGCCGCAATATATTGAGCGCGTGCGTCGCTTTGATTACGACATGATCGTCGATACTTACCCGCAAACTTTATCGCCTAGTCATGAGCAAATTGGCTATTGGGGAAGCTCATCAGCAGATCGGCTGGGCAGTTTGAATACCGCAGGGATTAAGAATCCTGTGATTGATCAGTTATTAGCTGAACTGAGTCATGCTGAAAATCGTCAAGCAATCATTTACATAACGCGTGTTTTAGATCGTGTTTTACGTGCCGAATATTATATGGTTCCGTTGTACGGCTTAGTCGGAAATCGGGTGGTGTATTGGGATCAATATCGTTTGCCAAAAAACACACCGAATTATGATTTAGGGCTGGATTATTGGTGGATTGATCAAGCGGCCGAGCACAATGTAAAACGTTATATAGGTCGCCAATAAGATGACGATCTATATTTTTAAACGTCTGCTGCTGATCATTCCGACTTTATTTTTAATTATTTTGGTCAATTTTTTAGTCATTCAAATGGCACCGGGTGGGCCTGTTGAACAAGCCGTTGAGCGTGCAAAATATAGTGGCGTGAGTGAGCTTGGCAGTGTAGGTGGTTTAGGTCGCGATATCAGCTCAAACCACAACTCACAAAATCAGTCGTCGTATGAAGGCGCACGGGGAATGTCGCCTGAAATGCTGGCACAAATCAAAACTCAATACGGTTTTGATCACAGCTTGTCCGAACGGTTTTGGATCATGCTCAGGGGCTATGCGCAGTTTGATTTTGGAACAAGTTTCTTTAAAGGGAAGCCAGTTCTTGAGTTGATGCAAGAACGATTGCCTGTAACACTTTCACTTGGGTTATGGGGTACGCTCATCATTTATATGATTTCTATTCCGTTGGGCATTCGAAAAGCACAACAGCATGGTGCGGCATTTGATCATTGGACCGCCTTTTTTCTGGTGCTTGGCTACGCAGTTCCAGTATTTATATTTGCCATTTTGTTGATCGTATTTTTCTCAGGGGGCTCGTATCTGCAATGGTTTCCACTGCAAGGTTTGGTTTCCGAGAACTTTGATCAGTTCAGCTTGTACAATAAAATCAAAGACTATCTGTGGCATATGACATTGCCTTTAATTGCTATGACGGCAGGTGGTTTTGCGAAGCTGACATATCTGACTAAATTCTCTTTTTTAGAAGAGTTGAATAAACCCTATGTATTAGCCGCTCGTGCCAAAGGATTAAGCACAAATCGAGTGCTCTATGGTCATGTGTTTAGAAATGCAATATTAGTCATTATTGCGGGGCTACCTGATGCATTGTTAGCGGTTTTTTTGGTCGGTAATTTCTTGATTGAAATTGTATTTAATTTAAATGGAATCGGTTTACTTGGGTTTGAAGCCATTCAACAGCGCGATTATCCCGTGATTTTTGGCACGTTATTTATATATACGTTGGTGGGCATGCTACTGCGTTTGATGAGTGATGTGTTGTATCGATTGATTGATCCTCGGATTGATTTCGATCAGCGAGAATCGCTATGAGTTTACTTTCCCTCACACCAATCATGCAGATGCGCTTACGCAGATTTAAGGAAAATAGATTCGGCTACGCATCTTTTTGGCTTTTCCTCGTCATTTTCTTGTCGTCATTGTCGGCTCATTTTATTGCCAATGATCGACCACTGCTTTTGAGTTACAAGGGGCATTTATACAGTCCCGTGTTTGTTCAATATTCGGAACAAGAATTTGGCGGAGTTTTTGAAACGGAAGCGAATTATCGAGATCCCTTTGTTCAGCAGTTGATCGAGCAGCAAGGCTGGATGGTCTGGCCCATGATTCGATTTGCCGATCAAACGCCTAATTTAGATTTGACGGTTTCTGCACCAGCACCACCCTCAACACAAAATTGGCTAGGTACGGATGACCAAGGACGTGATGTATTCGCACGTGTTCTATATGGTTTACGTATTTCCATTTTATTTGGTTTTGGTCTGACGATTGCTGGCTCACTCATTGGAATCATGATTGGTGCAATTCAAGGTTATTACGGCGGTTGGATTGATTTAATGGGGCAACGGATATTTGAAGTCTGGGGTGGAATGCCGCAGCTTTTCATGACGATGATCTTGGTCAGTTTTTTTTCACCGAGTATCTATTGGTTATTTGCAATCATGCTGTTGTTTGGTTGGATGAGTTTAGTCAATATCGTACGCGCAGAGTTTTTACGCGCGCGGAGTTTGGATTATGTTCGAGCAGCGCGTGCGTTAGGATTGAGTCACTTTAAAATTATGACGAGGCATATTTTACCGAATGCACTCAGTTCCAGTTTGTCGCAACTACCGTTTATTTTGACTGCGAACATTACCGCGCTATCGACCTTGGATTTCTTAGGTTACGGTTTACCTCCTGGTTCAGCGTCACTTGGCGAATTAATCATTCAAGCTAAAAACAATTTAGATGCACCTTGGCTCGCATTTTCAGCATTCTTTACCTTAGCCATCCTATTATCCGTTTTAGTGTTTATCGGGGAGGCGGCACGCAATGCATTCGACCCTAAACGCTGATTCTCATCAAGCGTATAAGTCTCTCAATGTTAAAAACTTGTCGATTCGTACTGAATCAGATTCACAGGTATTACTGAATGATTTGTCTTTTGAACTGAAAGCTGGGCGAGCACTGGCAATTGTCGGTGAAAGCGGTTCGGGTAAGTCAATCACGGCATTAGCATTACTGGGTCTTTTGCCTGTGGGGTTAAAAGCATCTGGCGAAGTGATTTTTGAAGGTCAATCATTATTGCCGCTATCCGATCATAAAATGTGCGCAATTCGTGGTCACAAGATCGCAATGGTTTTTCAAGAATCACAAAGCGCACTGAATCCATTGCATACGATTGAAAAGCAATTAGGTGAATTATTGCGATTGTCGGGTCTTGGCAAAGATGACGTGCGACAGCAGGTTTTGGCGCGGTTAAATCAAGTAGGAATGACCTCGTCTGAACAATATTTAAGTCGTTACCCACATGAGTTATCAGGTGGTCAGCGGCAGCGGATCATGATTGCCATGGCGTTGGTCGGTGATCCAGATGTGTTGATCGCGGATGAGCCGACGACTGCGCTGGATGTGATTTTGCAACGTCAATTATTAGATTTAATCAAACAATTACAGCAAGAGCGCAACATGGCAGTTTTATTGATTAGCCATGATTTGAATTTGATTCATCAATATAGTGATGATGTGATCGTATTGAAGGCGGGAAAGGTCATCGAGCAGGGGGCGACACATGCAATTTTTGAGCGACCAAAAGATGAATATACCAAACTATTATTAGATGATGATTTGGGCAATGCTCAACCAATGGTCATTCATAAGAATGAAATCATCCCAGTTTTAGAATTAAAAAACATCAGTATCAAATATCCCGTTAAACACGATCCTTTAACCAGTTTTTGGGAACGTATTCGTCATAACACACATTATCTTGAAGCATTAAAACCATTAAATGTCATGCTATCTCAAGGTGAGTCTCTTGGAATTGTTGGTGAAAGTGGTTCAGGAAAAACATCATTGGCACTCGCAGTAGCGCGTTTGATTTCAAGTTCAGGACAGATTTTATTGGACGGGAAGGCAATCAATAGATTGAGCGAATCTGCATTACGACCTTTGCGATCACAGTTCCAAATCGTTTTTCAAGATCCTTTTGCCAGTCTAAATCCTCGTTTAACGGTGGAAAATATTATCGGTGAAGGTGTGGAAGCTTCGATTCCATCCAAGATCCAACGACGTCAACTGGTTGCAGATGTTTTACTAAAAGTGGAGTTAAATGATAGTTTCATTGATCGTTATCCACATGAGTTGTCGGGTGGACAGCGGCAACGGATCGCCTTGGCTCGTGCGCTGATTATGCAACCTAAGTTGTTGATATTAGACGAACCGACGTCGGCTTTAGATCGTACAACGCAACGCGCTTTGGTGACATTATTACGAAAACTACAGCTTGAAAATCAATTGAGTTATTTGTTTATTAGTCATGATTTGTCATTGGTACGTGCACTCTGTCAGCGTATATTGGTGCTGCGTCACGGGCAGATGATTGAATTGCAGGAAACGGAACTGTTATTTAATCAGCCACAGACTGCTTATACCCAGCAGCTCATCGCTGTGACACAACGATGATCGTATCGTTTACGTTTTTTTGCTTTTAAATCGGTGTGTTAAGGGTAAGGAATTCATCAGAATCTGTTAGGATTTACCTAAATTATTCGGAAGATGCTTTAAGTTAAGGTGTCTTCACATTTAAAACTGCTTCTACTTCAAAATGTTTCTACATAAAGAGAGTGACTATGCTATTACAAGGTAAACGTTTTCTCGTCACTGGAATCGCCAGTAAATTATCGATTGCTTATGGCATCGCCCAAGCGCTACACCGTGAAGGTGCAGAATTGGCATTTACTTATCCAAATGAAAAACTAAAAAAACGTGTTGATGACTTCGCTGCATCGTTTGGTTCAACATTGGTTTTCCCTTGTGATGTTGCAGATGATGCCGCGATTGAACAAACGTTTGTGGATTTGGC
>CAYJUB010000169.1:2710-5581 GCA_964373145.1 uncultured Moraxellaceae bacterium | reverse complement strand
GTTCATCTAAAAGCCTAACTCGCTGCCTGCACACAACCTACAGGCTCAACCACGCGAACAATCATAGAAACACTCATCTGATCTAACAATGCAATCACATGCTGTTGCGTATCTTCAGTTGCGGTTCGCAGCACCTCAGATTGACAAAATTCTCGCTCAACTTGCGCTTTAATATTTTTTTCCTGATCACGGGTTAATGACAAACCCATTTGCACAGTCGATGGCTGACCCGTTTTCACATCGTACACGGTGACACTATCAATCTGAATCAGGTTAATCCGAGCTGGCGGTAAGTGAAGCGTGACAGGCGCCTTCGTCTTCAAACTTTGCGAGGACAGCTCACTTAAATCAACACCAGCACGAACAGAGGCTTTAATCAGCGTGATCTGCTGTTGTCCCGATTGCCACAGGGAATGATGATTTTGAGCGGTATCGTTCGCTTCATCATTTTTTATAATTATTTGTGTTTTGTAAATCACAGGATTGATCTGCTGCTGCGATTTCAACGAGGCTAGTATCCTTTCAAAAGTCAGCGGAACACTTTTTTGTGGATGAGCAATTGTCGTATCTTGCACAGCATTAGCTGAAGGGCTATTGGAAAGGACCGAGGGCTTTTCCATCCGCTGTTCTTTTACTTTAGAACCTAAATACACCAAACCACTCAACATCACCATGATGAGCACAGCCCATAACAACAAACTAGAATGTCTTGGTTGCTGCGCGGCATGATTCGAGGCTGTGGGAAAGTTTTTTGCTGACTTCATTCTGGTCTATTCATCTCTGTATTTGTGGTCAAATCCATCTCAAACAGTCATGCAAAATCAATTCTAGTTTCAATCACAGCATATTCATCTGTGCTTGCGATGATCAGATGTGGTTAAATCCATTGAGCCATCTATATTTTTGCAATGATTTTTATCAATGTTTTTGGAGTCTTCCAGCCATGTCGCTTCTGCTGCAAGTTACCATTTTTCTCGGTGCGGCGATACTGCTTGTTCCACTTGGGCGGCGTTATGGCTTGGCGACGGTGCTTGGCTATTTGTTAACGGGCGTCATCTTAGGGCCGAGCGGCTTTAACGTGGCGGGTGATACCGAAGCGGTCATGCATTTCGCTGAATATGGCGTGGTCATGTTGCTATTCCTCATCGGTTTAGAATTGCAACCGTCACGACTATGGGCACTGCGCCGTCCTATTTTTATGTTGGGTGGGCTGCAGGTGCTGGTGACGGGCGTTATTTTAATGTTCACCATTTGGCTGTTGGTTGGTGGGCCGTCATCAACCATCTTTGGTATTGATCTAAAAAGCCAACTCAGTACCAGCTTCATTATCGGTTTCGGTTTCGCGTTATCGTCTACTGCATTTGTCTTACAACTCCTGAGTGAAAAAAATCAACTGGCCAGCGCACATGGACGCGACGCGTTTGCGATTCTGCTTTTTCAAGATATTGCCGTAATCCCCATTCTCGCCGCCCTGCCACTACTCAGCCATGCTGGCTTACAACCTGAAGAGCAAGGTTTTGATTTTGTTTACTTTGCCAAAGTCATCGGTGTGTTTATTGGTTTAGTGCTGATCAGTCGTACAATTGTTCGGCCCTTGTTCCGCCTCATCGTGTCTAGTGGCGCAAATGAATTACTGACTGCCGTTGCCCTGTTTTTTATTTTGGGTGTGGCGATGCTGATGAATCAGCTCAATATTAGTGTTGCTTTGGGTGCGTTCCTGACTGGTGTGCTGCTTGCCGACTCCGAATACCGCCATGAAATTGAAGCCAGTATTCAGCCATTTAAAGGCTTGCTCCTAGGCTTATTCTTCATGTCAGTAGGCATGAGTACCAACCTGCTTTTAATCGCGGATAAACCATTTTTAGTCATCGGCGGCGCGCTTGGATTAATGGCGTTTAAGTTCATCATTCTATTCGGTATTGCTCGTCTCATGGGCAATCGACTGCCGACCAGTGTGCGTTTGGGCGTTGCACTGGCGCAAGGTGGTGAGTTTGCCTTTGTGGTGTTCAACACCGCCGTTTCACAAAAAGTACTGCCGATTGCGATTGCTGAGCCACTGATTCTGATTGTGACTTTATCGATGGCAATGACACCACTTGCGTTCTTATTATTAGAAAAATTCTTTGAACCGCGCTTCGCTAAAGCCGCACCTGAACGTGAATTTGAGGAAATTCCGAATCATGAGCATCGTGTGATCATTGCAGGTTTTGGACGGATTGGGCAAATCGTTGGTCGTATTTTACGCATGCATCATATTGAATTTACAGCGATTGAGAAGGATGCGCGCCAAGTCGATTTCGTGCGTAAATTTGGTAATGCCGTTTATTATGGCAATCCCACCAATCCTGAATTATTGCGCTCTGCTGGCATTGCCCACGCCGAACTCTTTATATTGACGCTGGATGATCCCGAACAAGCCGTTATCACCGCTAAATACCTGACGCATACCTATCCAAAACTAAAAATCATCGCCCGCGCACGGGATCGTAATCATTATTATCAATTACGCGAAGCTGGCGTGAAGTTGATTTGGCGTGAAACGTATTTATCATCGCTTGGCATGGCGCACGCATCTTTACTGGCGCTTGGATTCGATCAAGCAACTGCGGAAGAAAGTATCGATGTGTTTAGAGATTACGATGAAGAACTGCTAGAGCGTCAACAAGCCGTCTACGATGATGACGTGAAACTGGTCGAATCGGCACGTGCCGCGATGATTGAGCTGGAAGGCTTATTTGACAGCGATTATCATGCGATCCGCAGCCAAAATAAACTTACGAATGATGATACGGAACGGTTTAATCCGATTCGTAAAAAAACAGATCATGGGTCTTAGCCATGTCTATTTGTTCTGATTAACATTCCCGACCA
>CAYJUB010000169.1:0-2700 GCA_964373145.1 uncultured Moraxellaceae bacterium | reverse complement strand
TGAACGTCTCAATGTGATTCGTCAAAAAAAGGAAGATTAATCGCCGCCTCGATCACTGAGCCTGTCGAAGTGAGGCAGCACTCAAAACACAGTTTTCAACATTACATAGGAATAAAGCATGTCTATCACGCGTATCCACACGGGTCGTCGCATGAGTGAAATCGTCATTCACGGCAATACAGTTTATCTCGCTGGACAAGTGGGCGAAACAACTCAAACGGTTGCAGAACAAACCACTGAAGCCTTGGCGCATGTTGATCGACTGCTTATCGAAGCAGGCTCATCGCGTGAACACGTCTTGCAAGTGATTATTTGGCTCAAAGATATCGCTGATTTTGATGCGATGAATGAAGTTTATGATGCTTGGGTACCCGAAGGCTATGCGCCAGTGCGTGCAACCAGTGAAGGAAAATTGGCTGATCCGTCATTACTCGTCGAATTTATCGTGACCGCGGCACTGAAGGATTAAAACTACGAAATATTGTAGAGGAGAACTGTGTTCTCCTTCTGTTCAGGGCAGACCATAGGTCTACCCCTACATCATCAATAACTAAACCGTCACGCCCATCTTCCCACCCATCACCACGGCACTTTCAGCGGCAACTGAATCCAGCCAATTCATTTTATTCGGTTCAAACAAAACAACTGCTGTTGAACCCAAATAGAAACGTCCAAGTTCAGCGCCTTTATCGAGTTGCAAATCGTGCTTAACATGTTCAATTTTACCCGTTGGATTCGCCTTGCCTGTCGCAACAGTTTCAATCCCTGCCACGATCATTGCGCCAACTAACACAACCGCCATACGACCGACTGCTGTATCAAACAAACAGACCATGCGCTCGTTACGGGCAAATAAACCTTCGACATTCTGCGCAGTTTCGACATTCACCGAAAACAACTCACCCGGAATATACAATGTATCTGTCAAACGTCCTGCAAACGGCATGTGGACGCGATGATAATCACGCGGTGACAAATACACGGTAGCAAACTCGCCATCTTTAAACGGTGCAGCAAGCGCAGCGTCGCCAACCAATTTCTCAACCGAAAACGCCTGCCCTTTCGCCTGAAATACATCATCACCCACGATTTTACCCAGTTGCGAAATCGCACCATCCGCAGGAGAAACCACCGAGTTAGATGCGGAATCAATCGCACGAACGCCATCTTTTAAAGCGCGGGTAAAGAAGTCATTAAAACTTGAATACGCTGTCAAATTTTCTTCTGCTGCCAACGACATATCAATGTTATAGCGATGCGCAAACGTCTTAATAAATGCATTCTTCACAAAACCAATTTCGCTTGCGGCTAACGCACCAACCAAACGACTTAAACCGTGCTGCGGTGCAATATGCTGGAATAATATAAATGGGCTTTTTGACGTGGACATGAGGTATGTTATCCCTTGAATAAATGCGACCTAACCAAAGCAATTAGTCGCTAAAATCGAATCTGGCATCAGTATAATTGCAAAATGCCTAAAACCGCGATGTTTAAGATAACCCTTGATCAAAAAATCATTGAGAAAATAATGCCAACAACCAATTCTCCCCTCGCCATCCATCGTTGTGGCTGGTGCAGTGATGATCCGCTCTATCAAGCCTACCACGATCAAGAATGGGGGCGACCACAGCATGATCCGATTCGGCTGTTTGAGAAGATTTGCCTCGAAGGTCAGCAAGCAGGATTGTCTTGGATTACGGTGCTTAGAAAACGCGAACATTACCGTAAACGCTTCTTTAATTTTGACCCAGTTAAGGTTGCGGCACTCACTGATGAGGATTTAGCAGAATTAGTCACCGATGCAGGACTGATTCGCCATATCGGTAAACTTTCTGCGATTCGGGATAATGCAAAAGCCTACCTAGCCATGCAAGCGCAAGGCATCAATTTTACGGAATGGACTTGGAGTTTTGTCGGTGGTAAAACTGTTGTGAATCAATTAAAAAGCTTTCGCGAAGGGCAAACTAGAACTCCACAAAGTCTTGCCTTATCCAAAGCCTTAAAAAAGGCAGGTTTTCGCTTTGTCGGTGAGACAACTTGTTATGCGTTTATGCAAGCAACGGGAATGGTCAATGATCATGAAGTTGATTGCCATGCCCGAAATGCTTAAGGTTTGACAATAGAGATTTAAAATGACACCTGCATGTAATTTACTAAAAAAACTGAAAATTCCATTCAGCATTCATGAATACGAACACGATCCCTCGTGTACAAATTTTGGATTAGAAGCAGCGGAAAAACTCAATCTGCCGATGGAATCTGTTTTCAAAACGTTACTCATTACCGATGAAAAACAGTTTTTCGTCGCGATCATTCCCGTCACTCATACGATGAGTTTAAAGAAGGCGGCTCATGCGTTTGGACTTAAAAAAGTGCGTATGGCAAAACCTGAAGAAGCTGAACGAATTACAGGTTATCTCGTTGGTGGTATTAGCCCGATTGGGCAAAAGAAAGTATTGAAAACCGCTTTGGACGCTTCTGCGAAATCACTAGAAAAAATCTATGTCAGCGGTGGAAAGCGTGGATTGGATGTTGGATTAGTACCAAATGATTTATTACTAGCGATTCATAGTGCGGATTATTTTGATTTGATTGATGAGAGTTGAGGCTTTTGCTCCTTCACACTTAGGAGCATCAAAAGCAAATCCTCCCCAGCCCTCCTTTTTCTAAGGAGGGAGATATGTTCCTCCCTTTGCA
>CAYJUB010000168.1:0-5582 GCA_964373145.1 uncultured Moraxellaceae bacterium | reverse complement strand
GCATGTTGAATCATGAAAAAATGATTTTAGGTGGTGGTCATGCACTACTCAATGGTCATTTGTACCGCACCATGGGTCATAAAGCGACCGCTAGTGTCGGCGCGGTGATCGCCCATTCGACTGCGCCACTTCAGCATGTATTAAGTGAAGTCCGAAAGATGGAAAAAGTAGCCAAGGAGTCTACCAATTTGAACGGTGAAAGCCGCGATGCCTTTGCTGTGAAGGTGATTAAGCGTGCTGGCGGTGCGGTGAGTATGAGTGGCAAGTGGTTGCTTGATGAGCAAGTGTGGGGCGAGGTTACAGATTTCGATGCGCATTTGCAAAATGAGACTTTAACGGGAACGCTGTCACAGCAGCATAAAAAACCATTTCGCATTGAAAGTAGCCGGATAGGATTGGTGATGCGGTTAGTCGCCATTTTTGGCCAACACAGTGAATTGTCACGCAAACTGGCCTATGTGGTACAGGATTGGTTGCCGCAATTGCCGCAGATACATAGTGCTAGCACCACGACGGAAAAAGCCGCCTATGTGCAGCAGCTTAAAGTCATGCTTAGTTATCAGTTGGGTCGTCAAGGATTGAGCGCTAAAGATACAGATCCTTTGCAACGCCCTGTTCAGGTAGCGACCGATATATTAAATATTGCCGGCGCATCTTTTAACGCAGCCGGTGAGTTTCAAGGATGTCCTGCGGATTTGGTCGAACGTCTTACTGATGTTCTCGCAGTCACTGAGTTTTTAGGACGGGAAAATCGCAATGCTAAACCTAAAATAGAAAAGTTGACTGAAGGAGGGGCAGCAGCATGAGTATTCACAACAATAGCCAAAGTCGCTTAATTGAACCTCTGGATGTATTAATGCTGCGCGGCAATAAAAGCTTTGGAGACAGTGGTGAGCATGGTGCAAGCAGCATGCCACCCAGTCCTTCAGTACTTTCCGGGGCTTTACGCTCGTTCTGGTTGGCTGATTTAGAGGTGGATTTTGCGAAATTCAGTGGCAGAGATAAGTCCGCTCGACCTGAAGATTTTGAAGAACCCATTCAAAGTCAACTTGGTACACCACTGCATCCACGTGGTTTTCGTTTGGCAGGTATAGGTATAGCCAGACGAGTTGATGGCAAGCCACAGCGTATTTACCCAATACCTGCAGATTTAATCATCCAAAAAGAAGCAAAAAATTCACCAAAACCGACAATTTATGCATTGAAGCCGACTGCTTTAGCGGACGGCTTATTCAGCAATCTAGCTGAAGGCCAGCTTGTGCCGATGTTGCAAGCGCCTGCAGGAAAAGCTGAAAGTGGGTACTGGTTAAGTGAGACGGGCTATTTTACATATCTACAAGGAAGGATACCCAAAGAAAACGATTTGGTGAAGAGTAGTGAACTGTGGCAGTCGGATTGGCGGTTAGGCATTGCCTTAGACAGTGATACGCGAACTGCTAGCGACGGTCAACTATATACCACCGAAGCCTGTGCTTTCAAAAAGGGTGTTTATTTGGTAGCAGACATTGAAGGTGCGCCCGACTTCCCAGAAAAGGGTAATTTGCGCTTAGGTGGCGATGGGCGTGGTGCAGGGTTTCATACTGAGAAATTCGTGCCACTGCCTCAAGTTTCTGCAAAAAATGGCAAATTAAAGTTGGTCTTAACAAGCCCTGCAATTTTTGCCGAGGGTTGGAAGCTGCCCGGTCAAGACGAGCAAGGGCGTATTCGATTCGAAGGCGGTTCTGCGCGTGTTATTACTGCAAGTGTGCCGCGCCATCAGGTAGTTTCTGGTTGGAACTTGGCGGCATGGCAGCCGAAACCTGCAGAGCGCGTCGTGCCAATGGGAAGCGTATATTGGTTAGATGAAATTGAAACCAGTGCACCAGTCAAAGATTCTGCAAGCTTGCACCATGCACTACAAACCTTGTTATTAACCGATACTGACCCGCAACGCCAAGCTGAAGGATATAACGCCTGCGTGCTGGCACAGTGGATCGATGCTTAACTTTTTCTCAGATACTATTTTAATCATCTCGAAGGATACGAAAATTTATGTTTACTGCCAATAAAGCTGTGTTTTTATATGCCGTTAGTCCAGTACATATGGGTGCAGGACAGGCCATCGGGTTAATTGACAGCCCCATCCAGCGTGAAGTGCATAGCCAATACCCTATTTTCGCAGGGTCTGGCGTTAAAGGTGCAGTACGTCATCAGTTTTATGCTAACCGTAAAAATGAAACGGCTGAGCTTAAACGTTATTTTGGAGAAGATTCAAAAGGCGCATCAGATTATGCCGGTGCCGTGAGTTTTACTGATGCGCAGTTAGTTCTTTTTCCAGTTCGTTCTAGTAAATCTGGTTATGTGTATGCGACTAGTGCATATGCCTTAGCGCGTGCCAAACGTTTGTTAGAGCAAGCTGGCTTGCCGACATGGAAAGACATCACTGCACCAGAGGCGAATGCTTGTTTGGTGACGCAAGATCATTTATTGACCCGAGATAAGTTGTATGTCGAAGCCTATGAGTTGAATGCAAAAGTAAGTAGCGAGTTAAAAACCCTTGCCGAGGTACTGGCTCTTTACGCACTATCTGATAGTCAAAAGTTTTTCCAGGACAAATTAAAATCTGATTTGGTGCTCTTGAGTGATGATGATTTTGGTTATTTTGTCAAAAACGCCACGAGTATAGAGCCGCATGTGCGTATTAACCAAGATACTGGCGTAGCGGAAGGTGGTGGTTTGTTTTATACCGAAAATTTACCGCCTGAAAGTGTGATGATTCAATTAGTCATGGCTTCAAATGAACGCAGCAAGTCAGGTGAGACCAAAGCTGAGGACATCTTAAATTGGGTATTTACTGGTGAAAAAGGCCTAAATGATAAGTTACTGCAAATCGGTGGGGATGCCACGACAGGACGCGGTCAAGTATTAGTTCATGTTGCAGGAGGTGTGTAATGGCGATTGCAACGGTTCAACAAAAGGCGAAACCGCCACTACAAACATTAGACCAGCAACGGGCAGATTTTATCTGGAAGAAGATGGTGTTGATGCAGCGTGAACAGCCCGCTGTATTTGATCCATATACCAAACTCTCCAAAGGTGCGGGTACCCTCATTATGCAGAATGGTTTGATGCCAACAATTGCCTTCTATGCGCAGAAATCCAAAGGTGCGTACTCTCGTGCGAATGGCAATGAGCATTTTGCATTATTGGATGATATTTTGGCATGGTCTAAGCAGCAGAACTTAGTCACCACGACAAATTTTGCGAATGCGATGAACGAAATTTGTCAAAAATCAAGTTCTGATTATCGCCATATCACTGAGGAAAGCCTTGCTTTGATTCGCTGGATTCGTCACTTCGCCAGTGCGCTGAATACAGGAGAATAGATATGGGAATTGCCGCAACGCCGCGCTATATGCAGGATAACGCAGAAGGTTTTTATGACACGTTATCACCAGCTGCAAAATTTTATACTTTTTTTCCAATTTGGCAAAATGATTGGAATATGGATGATAAAGCCAAAGATATTGCATTAAAAAAAATATTGCCATATTCAGATGCTGCTAAGGCGCAATCACAAGCCTTGATTACGCGCCAAGATAGTTTAATGGCAACAGTACGTGATTCGTTAAGATTATCAATCAATACCAAAAGCATCAGTTCTTTTATGACCGGTACTGGTATACAGCACCCATTACAAAATGGCTTTGCGTTTCTACAGCCTTGTGGATTGCCATATCTAGCTGGAAGCAGTGTGAAAGGGGTGCTACGTAATACAGCGCGACTTCTTGCAGAAGATGCGTTTGGTGAGGGTGATTATGGTTTTAACCCGCATACGATTGAAAAGCTGTTTGGTTCGGAAGTATCGCGTGGTGATGAGGAGTCAGATAACTTTGTACGAGGTGCATTAACTTTTTGGGATGTGATAGTGCAACCCAAAGAATCTGCCCAAGGCAAAATGACAATGAGTATCGATATTTTGACTCCGCATCAGAGCCATTACCTGCAGGATGGTGAAACGCCGCATGATTCTGGGCAACCTAATCCTGTCCCCTTTTTATGTGTAGGAGCGGGTGCAGCCTTTAGTTTTCATATCACGGCAAATCAACATTTATTGGGTGATTTGCACAGCGATTGGCAAACGATGCTGACAAAATGTTTTCAGTTTACAACGGATTGGTTTGGATTCGGTGCGAAGACTGCTGTGGGTTATGGTGTACTGAAATTGGACACCGCAAAACTCGAGGCACAGCAAAAGGCACGTGATGCAGCTTTAAAAGCTGGAAGGTTAGCCGCTGAAACTGCACATTTGAATCAGAATCAGAAATTGATTAAAGCATTCGAAGCAAATTTACCTGAAGAATCAAAATGGAAGGGTAAGGGGCCAGGAGTTGGCGTATCTGTAGAAATTGACGGCAATAAATATGGTTTCGCTGAATTATGTACTTTAGTGGAGTCTTGGAGCGATCCAGAAGACATTCAGTCAGCACTGGAGGTATTCGAAAGAAAACTACCTATCTGGCTTGGGACTACTATTTCTAAAAATGATAAATGGAAGAAAAGGATTAATCCACTTAAACAGAAGGCTGGTTTGCTTTGAGCCTAAGTTTGTCTCTCACCCGCTACCGCATCCACTACCAAGTCATTACTCCGATCAAGCTGCCCGAATATGCAGGGTCAGCTTGGCGAGGGGCGTTTGGTCATGCGTTAAAAAACATTGCTTGCTTCAGTGCTGCTCGTAACAAAGGCTTGTGTCGCTGCGACCCTGCAGAAAGCTGTCTGTATAGGCAGTTATTTGATCCTCCGATGCGGGTGATGGAGAGTCTACGTGAGCAGGATGTCCCCACGCCGATGGTGATTGAGCCGGACGATGGCGGTAAAGTACTTCGTACTGATGAAAGCGCATATTTGGATATGGTGCTGATTGGTCAAGCCGCACAAAGCCAATTGGCCATTATTCAGTTGGCTTGGATGCGTGCCTTACATGATGGCGTGGGTACTGCCGATGAGCAGGGTAAGCGTGGACAGGCTAGATTGATCAACATCGAGTTGCTTGATCAACCGTCAAGAATTCTTCCTGAAAATCCCCAGAACGTTCACCTGAAAATCATTAGCCCGATGCGCTTACAACATCATGGGGAGCTGGTCATTCCGTCACATTTGACCGCAGCGATCTTGCTGTGGGCGATGATTAGACGTTATCACCTGGTTCATGAGCTTTATGGACAGGCGCAAACTTTAGATCATCAGGCTATAGGTGATGCGTTGTCTTTAATGGAGATTGACCATCGGCTGCATTGGATGGAGTGGACGCGTTATTCCAATCGGCAAAAGCGCGAGATGAAACTTAGTGGGATGACAGGTCGAGTATTATTAAAAAACATCCCTGATGTTTTATGGCCATATATTTACTTTGGCCAATGGATCCATGCCGGTAAGAATAGTATGTTTGGTTTGGGGCACTATCAGGTTGTTGATGAGGCGTGGAAATCTAAAATTATTGAAGGGAGTGGGGCGGCATGAAAATCGTATTATGTATGGCAACAGGGCAGAATCCAGTGAATACCTTGCCACTGGAGTCCCCTGATATTCGTCCAGATTTG
>CAYJUB010000167.1:0-5589 GCA_964373145.1 uncultured Moraxellaceae bacterium | reverse complement strand
GGTCGTTTAGAGGCTTTCATTTAAACGGCATTTACACAGAATTTTTTACAGGGTCAATGAAGGCTCACTATTTTTTGAAGAAGAAGTATTTGTGTACATAGAGCCGATCATTCAACGACATCATCCAGAATATGACCATTATGATTTCACTGAAATTTCAAATGAACATTGGCTGGCTATTGTTAATGATTTTGATCAGCTCAGATCATTACTGCCTTCAACTACATCGATTTCACAATTGGACAACCACATTTGTTTTCTATTTGATGACACAGAAGAACAATTTGCAAAAGACTTTCAAGCAAACAAGGATGCACTATCGCAGTTACTTTCTGACTTTTCTGCTTGGATACGCCTAAAAATTAACGTCCATGACTCATTAACTATTCTTGGCATCTGAAGCTTTGCATCGTTATGCCAATAATACCACTTCTAAGTTTCTACTATTTACACATTAGCACGTGTAGGTTGGGTAGACGCAGGAAACCCAACAATAACATTGGATTAAAAACGGTTTTATAGATTAAGCGAAGACATTCACCTAATCGTTGGGCTTCGTTCCTCAGCACCAACCTACATACTTCACGCATTCATCAGGCGAAAAAAAAGAGCATGGATATTAATGCTCTCTCCTGACTTCCTAACTCAAGCTAAGCATATGATTAACCAACCTGCTTAATCCCCAACCTTTTCACCATAATCAGCAACAACTGCACCGCCGCAGGCGTCACACCTTGAATCCGACCAGCCTGCGCCAACGTTGCTGGACGTACTGCTTTCAGTTTCATAGTAATTTCACGTGACAAGCCCGACACCGCATCATAGTCAAAATCAACAGGCAACGCAGTCTCTTCATAGCGCTTCAAATGCGCCACATCATCTTGCTGACGATCAATATAACCCGAGTATTTCACCGCAATTTCGATCTGCTCACCCACCATCGGCGCAACATCCGAACCCGTCAATTCAGCAATCTGCGCAAACGTCACATCAGGACGTTTCAGCAAATCATAGGCGTTATTTTCACGGTTCAAGACTTCGCCAGTTTGTGCAATGAATGCCATGCCGAGTTTGTTATTCGGCGTTGCCCACATCGCTTTTAAACGCGCAGATTCAAGTTCAATCGATTCAACTTTTTTGCAATACGCAGCCCAACGTTCATCACTCACCAAGCCCAGTTTACGACCAGCTTCAGTCAGACGTTGGTCAGCATTATCTTCACGCAACATCAAACGATATTCCGCGCGGCTGGTGAACATGCGATACGGTTCTTTCGTACCATGCGTAATCAAATCATCAACCATCACACCCAAGTAAGCTTGGTCACGCGTTGGAGTCCAGCTCTCTTCATCCACTGCACGACGCGCAGCGTTCAAGCCAGCCAATAAACCTTGTGCGCCAGCTTCTTCGTAACCAGTCGTACCATTGATCTGACCTGCAAAATACAGGTTATTGATCGACTTGGTTTCCAGCGTAGGTTTTAGATTTTGTGGATTGAAATAATCATATTCAATCGCATAACCCGGACGCGTAATGTGGGCATTTTCCAAACCCTTCATTGAGCGCACTAGTTTCAATTGAATATCAAACGGCAAGCTGGTTGAAATGCCATTCGGGTACAACTCATGGGTATTCAAGCCCTCTGGCTCAATGAAAATCTGATGGCTGTCTTTGTCCGCGAAACGATGAATCTTATCTTCAATTGACGGGCAATAACGCGGCCCTACACCTTCAATCACACCGGTATACATCGGCGAACGATCCAAACCGCTACGGATAATGTCATGCGTAGCCAAATTGGTATGTGTCATCCAGCAATTGACTTGGCGCGGATGCATCGACACATCGCCCATAAACGACATCACAGGCATCGGCGTATCGCCCGGCTGTGGAATCATCACCGAGAAATCAACACTCTTCGCATCAATACGCGGCGGCGTACCCGTTTTCAAACGACCCACAGGCAATTTCAATTCACGCAAACGATCAGCCAACGCAATCGATGGCGGATCACCCGCGCGACCACCACGTGACTGTTGCATACCGATGTGAATAATCCCGCCCAAGAACGTACCGCTGGTCAACACCACTGTACGTGCTTCAAAACTGATACCTGTTTGCGTCACAACACCTTTAACGGTATCGCCTTCAACGATTAAATCATCTGCAGCTTGTTGGAAAATATCGAGGTTCGGTTGGTTTTCCAACATTGAACGAATAGCCGCTTTATACAAAATACGGTCGGCTTGCGCGCGCGTTGCACGAACCGCCGCGCCTTTACGGCTATTTAAAACACGGAATTGAATACCCGCGTGATCGGTTGCCAGTGCCATTGCACCGCCCATCGCATCAATCTCGCGCACGAGATGCGACTTCCCAATCCCACCAATCGCTGGGTTACAGCTCATTTGTCCGAGTGTTTCGATATTATGAGTCAAAAGTAAGGTTTGACGTCCCATGCGCGCCGCAGCAAGCGCAGCTTCAGTACCCGCGTGTCCACCGCCAATGACGATGACATCGTATGATTTTGGGTAGCGCATGGTAATAACCTCTAGAATCAATATGAGAAAAACAATGAACTGCAACGCACGGCAAAATTTAGTTGCCAATAGCGGCGCACATTATAGCAAATAATTAACCGCTGGTCATGGTGGAAAATTAACCAACAGGATTTCAATTAAAACCACCGATCAAATCACCCCCCACCGTCAATATGGTCACTATTTTTACGCAGATGAATTGGATATGATGCGTAAACTTGATTACGTTACAAAATCAAATTATGGCTAAAAATTTTGATTCAGACACCTCAAAACTGCATGGCGGAACACGTCAAGGTGCTGGCCGCAAGGCGCTATACAGCGAGCCGACGAAGACGATTCGCGTGCCTGAATCTAAAGTGATTGATATCAAAGACTGGCTCAATGGTAAGTCGAGCCAATTGCACCCCAATCGTCCGCAGCCTGACATGAGCCAAGCGTTGATTTATCAACCCATCACGATCACGACAGAACGCTATGACATTCCCCGTGCGCTTGAACGTGTCGCGGCTGGCTTCCCCTCACCCGCTGAAGGTCTGATTGATGAAGGAGTTGATCTCAATGAGCATCTGATTCGAAATGCTCGGACAACCTTTCTCGTCAAAGTTAAATCTCAATCCATGCTCAATGTCGGCATTGATATTAATGATGAATTGGTAGTTGATCGTTCAATTCAACCCGAACATCGTCACATCGTGGTGGCGCTATACAACAACTCATTCACGGTCAAGCGACTGATGCTAGAAGGAACAGGTGACAACAAAAAAGTCTGGCTCAAAGCCGAAAATCCAGACTTTGATTCGATTTACCCGCAAGAAGGTGAAGAACTCATCATTTGGGGTGTCGTCAGCTATAACCTGAAAAACATGATTGAACGGCGGGGTTCGTGATGGCTAGCCCTGCAAAAGTTATCGCACCGAAAGCCATCGCGCTGGTCGATGTGAATAATTGCTATGTCAGCTGTGAACGCGTTTTTAATCCTAAACTCATTGGTAAGCCTGTCGTTGTACTGTCCAATAATGATGGCTGCGTTGTTTCCCGAAGCGCTGAAGCGAAAGCTCTCGGGATTAAAATGGCGGGACCTTGGTATCAAATTAAAGACCTTGCTAAAAAACACGGCGTGATTGCACTCTCTAGTAATTACTCAATTTATGGTGAAATGAGTAATCGCTTCATGAGCATCTTGGGCGATTTTGTGACACGCGCCGAACAAGAAATTTACTCCATTGATGAATGTTTTTTAGATCTTACCGCTTACCAGCAACTCTTCGATTTAGAAGAATATGCTCAGCAAATTCGTCAGCGCGTTGATCAATGGATCGGTCTACCCGTCTGTATCGGCATCGGTGCAACCAAGACTCAAGCCAAGCTGGCGAATCACTTTGCAAAAACGCATCCTAAACTTGAAGGCATTTGTAATTGGTTAACGATGGATGACGCCATCAAAAATGAATGGCTGGCAAAAACACCTGTACGCGAAGTTTGGGGCGTGGGGCGGCAGAATACAAAAGCACTTGAAGCCATTGGTATCCATTCTATCGCCGACCTGATCGCATCAAATCCGATGCAGATTAAAAAACACTTTTCAATTGTCATGGCGCGGACAGTGATGGAGCTGCAAGGCATTCCTTGTTTAGAACTGGAAACCGCCCCGCCAGCAAAACAGCAGATTCTCTACTCGCGCACCTTCGGTCAACGGATGTCGGACTTTGATGCACTGAATGAAATCATTACCGTCTTTGCCAGTCGTGCTCACCTCAAACTGCGGCAAGAAAAAGCAGTTTGTACGGTCATCACCGTCTTTATCATGACCAATCGCATGCGTGAACAAGACCCTCAACTGTCCAAAAGCCATTCCATCACACTGTCAGTAGATACCGATGATCTCATTCAGATAGCTCATGCCGCACGTAAGGCATTAGCTAAGATTTATAAAAAGGGATATGACTTCCAGAAAGCAGGAATCATTTTGTCTGGATTATCGGCGAAAGGTAGACAGGCACAATCATTGTTTGACCCCGAACCAGTAGACTTGGAAAAGCAAGAAGCCTTGATGCATGCGCTTGAAAAAGTGAACTCAAGATTTGGGCGAAAAGCGGTTGGTCTAGGCGTATCTGCCATGGAAGGACAGGCTTGGGAAATGAATCAAAAAGCGCGCTCACCCAATTATCTGACCGATTGGAATGAGTTATTACGGGTTTATTGAAGGTTTGAAATACAAGATCGACTCAATGTATTTACAAACTCACAAAAAAACATTTTCTTATTTTAAAAACAACAATGACTGCATTCACTTCAATTACACTCCAATTATGAAAACGATTACACCTGACAAGGAAGTCTCACCGTGCCATCTATTTTTGACCAATACCTACCACAGAACCCAGCTAATTTCGTCCCACTGTCACCGATATCCTTTATCGAACGCACCCAAGCCGTTTATCCAACGCGCACAGCAATTATTTATGGTGAGCGTCGCATTACGTGGGCTGAAACTTATGCACGATGCAGACAACTTGCATCCGCACTGGCGCAGCGAGGCATCGGCAAGAATGATACTGTTGCAGTCATGCTGCCGAATATTCCAGCCATGGTCGAAGTTCACTTCGGTATCCCTATGCTCGGCGCAGTGCTGAACACCCTGAATACCCGCCTTGATGCAGCAACCATTGCCTTTATGCTCGACCATGGTGAAGCCAAAGTATTGTTAGTCGATCCAGAATTCCGCGCCGTGATTCAAGCCGCGATGGTATTGCGGAGCAGAATGACTCCGATCATGATTATAGACGTGGCAGACGATACTTTCGTCACAGACCAACCCATTATTGGTGAAATCGAATACGAAGACCTACTGGCACAGGGTGATGCAAACTACGCATGGTCGTTGCCAGAAAACGAATGGGATGCCATTAGCCTTAACTACACATCGGGCACGACAGGCGACCCTAAAGGCGTGGTCTATCATCATCGCGGCGCGACACTATCAGCACTGTCGAGCATCCTTGAGTGGGATATGCCAACACATCCAGTGTATCTATGGGTCGTACCG
>CAYJUB010000166.1:0-5610 GCA_964373145.1 uncultured Moraxellaceae bacterium | reverse complement strand
GAATACTTTCAGTTGATCCAAGTTTCTAATAGCTTCGTTTATTAATTTTTCAAAATTATTACGTATATTGATATCACTGACGACCGCGCCAGTCCAAATCACTTTCCAATTCTGTGTATCAATAACCGCTATTCTAATGCTTTCTCTTGAATCTGATACAGGGTAGAGATATTCACCATTTGTTTTTTCATAGAAACGATTATGTGAAATCATTTCACCCGAATGCTCAATCGATTCGTGGTTGGTAAGGGTTAGATGCGATGGTGGTATCGGGGATATCAATAATATATGCGACACGCCTAGCTTAGGGTACAAGTGCATAAGTCCAAGGTCAGCGTCTTCTTTAATGAGTAATTTTTTATCCTCTAAAGTTGTGGTTGATAAAATGCCAAATGAAAAAAACGCTTTTTCATTTAGTTTTCCTCTAGATTTAATACAGGTAATACGTTGGAACAAATGACATGCAGAAGTTTCTGTAAACTCTGATTTTTTGAGATCATAAAACGCACCTATGACAAGCACAGAAGTTGGCTTTATCGTAACAGCTTGATAATGTGGAGATGTAAGTACCTTAGTGGTCGAACAACCGCAAATGATTAGTAGGCTGATTAATAAAAATATTTTCATTGTCTTCGGCATTTATATTAAGTAAAAATAATAAGCGTAGGATGGATTGATGAAGGAAATCCATCTTCTAACATATACCGCGTGGTGGGTTGCGTTCCTTAACCCACCCTACATTTTGTCGTGTCTTGCTTGGCAAATTTAATCTAATAGTTATGCAAGCATTCCTAGCCCATGTTTCTCAACGAAATTTAGTAATTTCAAAGCCATGCCGCTCGGATGCTTAGTACCTGCTTTCCATTCTTGGATGGTCGATTCACTGGTGTTCAAATATCTGGCAAATACTGGTTGGCTCACGTTGTTGGCTTCACGAATCCGTTTAATATCTACGGGTGCGAATACATGCAGAGTGTGTAAGCAGGTATCGTCAAATTGACGCATCGTCGTTTTATCGATGGCGCCAATGTTGAGCAGTGCATTTGCGGAGCGATGAACGGACTCGAAAGCATTGCTCTTGAATTTACGTTTAACTCTCATAAAACCCCGATTGCCTAAAACTCCGAATACCTAAAATAATAATTTTATGCTCGGTCTCAAGGTGTCGGTATTTCACCACATAGCCAGATGCGCCAAACTCTATTAAAAGTAAACGCGTAGTACCCTGATCCTCTGGATTAGGCTTACCGATCCTTGGGAACTGGGTGAGTCGCAGTAAATTTTTACCGATCGTCTCAATCGCACGTCGACCCACATCAGGAATATCGCTGTAAAAATCTCTAATTTGTTCGATGTTTCTGATCGCTGATTCTGTCGAGAAAAGCGTTATTTGTGGCATACAGGCGCAGGCAATGGAGTTTCCGTAAACATGCTATCCATCCAAGTCAGCATTTCATTTTGAGTCACGTGTAGGCCTGTTTCTTGATAATGCTGCCACGCCGCGTCGGTTTCACGTTTAAAGTCTAAGCGAGCTTCTTCGCGTTCAATAAACTCATTCACCGCTTTCGCGACAATTGCGTGGGCAGTTCGGTCTTGCGCTTTAGCAATCGCGGTCAGTCTTGATTTTTGGTCTTTTCGCAGCCGTATAGAAAACGGCATGAGTGGATTATCTTGGGCGGTCGTTGCCATGATATTAAAATAAGTAGTGAAGTGTAGTGCAAATATACCGCATATAAAAAATGGACTCAACGTTGAAGTGTAACAGGCTTAATTCACCACCCAATTCATCCAATCCAACGTCTGTTCAGTCGGTTTCGATGGGCGATACTCGGCGCCGCAGTAGCCGTCATAATCCAGTGCGTCAATCAAACTAAAAATATTCTTATAATCAATAGTGCCCGTGCTTGGCTCATGGCGATTTGGACAATCAGCAAACTGAATATGCCCAATCTGATCAATATTTTGAGTTAAGCCCTCAAACAAATCCTCACCCATCATGGCCATGTGATAACAGTCAAATTGCATTTTCAGCGGATGATGAATGTTCGGTGTATTCACCGCTTCAAGGATTTCCTGCATCTGTGCAATATTTTGAATCAAGAAGCGTGGCATATCGACGCCATTAATCGCTTCGAGTACCACACCAATATTTGCCCCAGCCATCACATCCATCGCAAAGCGTAAATTCGCCGCCAGAGTATGCAGGCAAGGCAAAAGGTCAACATGCATGGGTTGACGTCCAGCAAGGACATTGACGCGTGGGACATTTAAAGCGCGCCCATAATGCGCGGCTTCATATACGGCTTGTCGAAAGACTTGCTCACGATTCGGAATGCCTGCCAATCCATCGCCACCTTGCATCAAGTCGCCAGCAGGGACATTGATGAGGATGAGTTTAAGATTGTATTGCTCGAGTTCAGCCTGAATACTTTCAGGCGTGAGTTCGTAGGGAAACTGAATTTCTACTGCGTCAAAACCATGCTGGCGTGCCAGCGCAAAGCGCTCAATTAAAGGTACTTCGGTAAATAGCATGGACAGATTAGCGGAGAATTGCAGCATAGAAGGCTCGCAGGTAGCTATTCTTAGTAGAAGTTAGCTCATTGAGCTTGTCGAAATGTGCGGTATTTCAGTACCGTCTTACTTCGACAGGCTCAGTGATCTTTGATACTAAAAATATTACAATTTTTTGAATTAAGATTCTATAACTTTAATAATGCTTGATAAATCATCCGCCGAAAAACCATTGTTTGCATGTTTATTGAGTTGTTGTAATGCGCGGTCTGCAACAGGCAAAGTTAAACCATGCGTGGTCGCAAGATTAATGGCGTTGGTGAGGTCTTTTTCTAGCGTCTGAACTTTCCATTGCACGGGTTCAAAATTCTGCGTTGCCATGCGTGGTGCAAGAATTTGGAACGGTTTGGAGTCGGCAAAACCGCCTGCGAGTGCAGGCGCAAGGAGCGTGGTATCTACGCCAGATTTTTCAGCCAGCGCAATCGCTTCGGCAATCAGCGTACTGGTTGCCGCAACGATGAGTTGATTACAGATTTTGGTGGCTTGACCGCTGCCACTCTTGCCCATGTGTGTGACACGTTGCGAGAGTGGGGCGAAGAATGGCGCAAGTTGTTGAATGACTTCCGCATCGCCCCCTGCAAAAATCACTAGCGTGCCTTGCTCCGCACCCATGACGCCGCCAGAAACAGGCGCATCAATCCAGTGTGCGCCTTTGGCATGTGCTTGCGCTGCGAGGGATTGGGTGAGTTCGACTGAGCTACTGGAGAAATCAATCATGATTTGATGCGGTTGGATTTTGGCTAATAAAGGTCGAGCGACAAACTCTACGGCTTCATCATTTGCCAGACACATCGCAATGATTTGATATGAGGAAATATTGTCGAGGTTGCTGAGATGCGTTGCGCCTTTTGTGATTAAAGGTTCAACGGCGTTTGCTGTTCGATTCCACACACTGACCGCAAAACCCGCATCAAGCAATCGCACACTCATGCGACTACCCATCAAACCCATGCCGAGAAATGCGATATTCATAGTGGTTTTTTTATACTCATTTTCAAAAATATTGCGGCGCTTTTGCTTTGAAGTCTTCCCCTTGAGAATCTTCGGAATATATTCCTCATTCGCAAGACGAAGCGCAGTGAAGTAGGGAAGATTTCGATGGGGATGCTTTTGAATTCTAAAAAACCATCCCCCTCCCAACCTCCCCCTTGAAGGGTGAGGAGCTTTATACCCGATTAACGATATTGACGTGGTTGATATTCGAGTTCTGGTTTTTTGTCTTTGCGCATGGCGATCTGACGGTTCTTGCTGAAAAGCAGTTTCAGTTGCCAGATTTTTTCTAAACGGAGCGCGCGAGTGGGTTGATGTGACATTGCATCTAATACGCGTTTACCCGCAAGCAGTGCATCAGGCGAGCGCGTCAGAAGTTCTTGCGCCAACGTTTCTGCCGCTGCCAATGGATCCGCCGCAAGATGAGTGACTAAGTGCAATTTTTCAGCTTCTTTACCCGACAGTATGCGACCCGTCATGGTCAGTTCTTTTGCCACATCGACTGGAATAATGCCTTTTAGCGTTTGAGTCAGCCCCATGTCAGGCACAAGACCCCAGCGGCTTTCCATGATCGACAGTTTACAGGTTGGCGTGGCGATGCGAATGTCAGCAGCAAGTGCGAGTTGCATACCTGCACCCAAACAATGTCCGTGCAGCGCAGCAATCACTGGAACAGGCAGATCGCGCCAAACGAGGAAGGCTTTTTGGAACAAGCTTTGACCCGGTTTGAGGAGTTCCCAGACGGCGACGAGCGCATTTTTCTTGCTATTCAAATCAGTGAGATCAATCCCAGCGCTGAAGGATTCGCCAACACCCGTCAGGATGACTACACGGATGGATTTGTCGTTGCGGATGGTGCGCGCTGTGACAATCAGTTCACGCAGTAAAGCAAAACTCATCGCATTGCGTTTTTCTGGGCGATTAAGTTGCACGGTCGCGATTGCGCCTTTTTTTTGCAAGAAAACGAGTGACATGCGCGGCATCCTAAGAAGGGGTGAAAATCATTGAAGCATTTTACCCGATCTTAGCGGCGATAAAGCACGGAGCGTAGATATTTCGGTAGACCAACCAGTCCAATCACAAGACAAATCACTAAAATGATCAGCGTGGGGACAATACCGAAGAAATTACCAATCAGTTTGTTATAGATCGGCCAGCCTAGTGGCAGCTGTTGCCAAAAAAGATTCAATAGCGTTGTGATGACCGTGGCAAATAATGCGCTATGAAAGGCTTGCGGTAAAATAATCGTGCTGGTAATTGTTTCACGGCGACGATCCACGTAGCGGCGTAGGCGCTCAGCAATGGGCCAGCCTAATAAGAAACCAGCAAATACTCCGACGATGAGGATGAGCGCGCTGTTTTCAAAACCAGAAAATGGCGCATCACCTAACAACCAACGAATCAGTGGGCCGACCATTAACAAGGCCTGCGTGAGTAGCATAATGAATAGGCTCACTCGGCGATGCATCAGCGTCGCCACCATCAGTAATGACGCTGGATAGAGCAATACAGTAAACCAAATCAGCATAGCAGGTGATGTCCTTATTCATTTTCCTGTGCAAGTGAGTACTGGTTATCACTATGATGTGATTAGCTTTCCTTGCTTTCGATCTGTTCAAAAGGATAGGCTAAAACCGCGTCTATGGCATCAATCATGGCATAAAAATTTACAGTTTGTTCAACTTTTATCTGTACTTGAGACGCTTCAGTTTGGAGTAAGCCTGCTTTTTGAGCGCTGGTTAATGCACGCTCAATGACCCCTGTCGTTTTGCGTAAAGTCGGTGTGCCTGTGTAACGGCTGCCACCATGCAAACGATGGGCGTGCGCTAACAGCGCCTCGAAATCTCGATTTTCCCAACTGGCGAGCAGTTCGGTTTTATCCGTTGGCAGCGCTTCGACCAACATACGAAGCAAATCACGCGCCAAGTCTACTTTTCCAGCCGCAAGTTTGAGGCTTAATTGCCAATCAATAATGGGGTGAGCGTCATGATCAGATAAACCATTTTCGGAATGAGTCGGGTTGAGATTTTTTTCATTCAATGGGCCTGT
>CAYJUB010000165.1:1542-5641 GCA_964373145.1 uncultured Moraxellaceae bacterium | reverse complement strand
ACCTGCATCGGAAAACCCAACAAGTCACGAATCGGCTGCAACAACCGATCAACTAACTGCTGCAAATGCGTCACGACCAAAGGCGACGGCTCGTTACTGATTCCAGCACGAGCCGCGTTCTGGCTGAGAACCAACTCACTAAGCGCAAAGTTCTTACTTAACTTTTTATCCTGCATAGTCGAAAACCTCGTAGACGTTCACATGGCACACCTCCACAAAAGAGGTTGATATTTAGGGCTAACTTTTCACCGCTTAGTGCTGCATTTTCACGCGCGCGCGGAGTTGGTATAAGACGGAAGGCGTTCCCTTCAGGCAATAAAAAACCCACACATGGTGGGCTGTAGCGGAGGTTGGATATCACTCAAACAAAGCAATCTGTCGTTCATCACGCGCAAAGTGTTTCACAATGCCGCGTGATTTAATTTCACGAACCCAGCGCTCGCTGATCTTATGTTTACGCGCAACTGCCGCGTTCTTCATGGTCGTCGTATCTTCCAAAATCTGGCAGTCACGTAAGGCGATTAAGTAATGTGTTGCTTGCGGAAAGTAGATCGTATCACCGTTATAGTACTGCGCCAGTTTGATCAACGCCTCAACGCCGATCAGCTTGGCCACATGATCATTTTCAGTCACGCGAGTAGGCGAAGGGAAGGTGACCGACGTCCCCCCAAAGTTAGACACCAGCGCGAACACCGTGGCGATATCGGTCAGTTCTAATATAATCTTGAGAGACTCAGGCAAATGATCCTCAAGATCAATTTTCCCATTCGATTCAACCAGATTATTCGGATCAAGTTGGCTGTTCACGTTTAGCCCTCCGCGCTTTGTCTTTCTCAAGTGCGGCCACCATGCGCCACAACTGATCACCTGTGCAAAAGTCTAACTTCTCCTTACCGAACATCTGTTTTGCCAGTCCTTCGGCATAACTCCACGGCCGAGCTGCATCGGTCAGCAGTGCTTCAATCTTGGCGATCAGCGCGACCTTGTCCTTCGCTGGACGTGGTCGTGTACCGACATTCTTTTTAGTCGTTTTCTTAAATCCCAATTCGTCCATTCGTTTGAGTACCGCATCCAGACCAGCATTCGTTGCATCAGCAGCAGAGCGAACACCCGCAGCACTTTCGAGCAAATCACGATAAGTTTCTTCATCCAGACCAAGCGTTTTTTTGCCGATGTGGATTGCTGCGAGACGAGCGCGGTGAAGGGCAGTGGTCATGATCAGTGCCTCACATCGGTATGAGGTTTGATTGCAGCAGATTGCGTGGTGTTAAGGTATTCATCAATAATCTCTTTAATTTTTTGATGACCGACAATATTTGCTAAATATTGGATTTGAAAACCTAACAAGTAGGCTAAAAACTCAATGCCGTCTCGATCATTGCTATGTAATTGAATGTCGTTAGCGACTTTATAGACCACATTGTTATGGAAGCTTTGCGCAAGTTCGCGGACGCTGCGACCTGATACTTTGATTAAGTTAGCCATGATTTAGCCCTCCAAAACCGCTTTAGCTTTGGCAATTCCAGCATTCGCCAACTCGATAGTTTCAAGGAGCGTCTCAGTACTTAATTCACGATTAGGCAGAACTTCAATGCTGTCGCATACACGACATAGATGATTAATTGCACTTCTTCCCGAAAGCCAGAATGGGGAAGCAAGCGAATATGTTCGGTGCATGTACTCAGATTTTTTCAATGCACGTTTACCTAAATCTTTTGCAAATCGCGCTTTTTGTGCTGGTGAGTACGCGTGTTTTGTGATGACGCGCAAGAACTTTCGCTCAGGTGAGGATTCATCAATAACCCAAGATCCTTTAAACATTCCATCGACATAAGTGCCGATTTTGTATTTAAGACTATCCGTTTGTTCAACGTTCAAAGTGACTTTTCGTCCGTCACAAATCAATTGAACACATCCAAACGCGTGACTAAGTTCAGCTATCAGCTTGTCTTTCACTTCCTTTGCCAGTGTTGTAGCCATATCAACCACCCAACTTTTTATGAAAAATAGAAGAAAGCGAACCCAAATACAGTCCAGCCAGAAAAACCAACGGCAACACTACGGTGCTCCAGCTAATTGGCAATTGGTCAAAGTGCTTCATAATCCCAAGCGCTAGAGCAAGCAGGAATAAGGCTTTAGCTAGTGTCATGCCGCCACCACTTCTTGCTTTTTGACCTGTGTGATTTTTGCCAAAATGCTGTCATGAACTTCAGGATTGGACTGCTGCAATTTCAAAACAGAACCGTCCGACAACTCAGCAAACCAAGTACGCAGCATGGCGATTTCTTCTTCAGGGAAAATCGGTGCTTCAATAACTAGCTTAACCAGACGATCATTCTCATTGCCTAGTCGATTGATCGTTGCTTCCATACCTTCGATTATTGGTCTGCGAACAGCGATTGAGTCTTCGACCGCTTGCATGTACAGCGATTCAAGTCGTGAATAGATACCTTCATCCGTCTCAGCGCGTAGACCAGCGGCAGCAGCGGTCACCAACTCTTTGATCAAGTCTTTCATGCTGCACTTCCTTGATGCTGTTGGATGTAATCCAGCACCGCTTCGGCCAAGAACGGACAAGTAATGTTCTCAATCTCAATCTTGGCCGTACCATCAGACCAGCACATCGAGCATTTAAAATCTGCTTCTGATTCAATTTCTAACGCACTCGTAGCTTGTAAGTAAGCATCCTCATCAACTGGAGGCAAAGCCTTGCCGTTCAAAGGTGCGCAACGATGAAATCCAACCAGCGGTTTCACTTCTTGCACAATTTCAGGTTGTACTTCATCGCCAACTGGCTTAACTGGTGAAGGAGCTACGTTGACCTGTTCCGCTGTGGCTTCGATTTCAGTCAACGAGTAGACCATTTTTCCACCAACAAGATTGTTATACACGGCGGTATGCAGGCGAATTGCATGAATCGCGTTATACACTCGACCAGAGTTTAAGTTGGCTTGTGCTTGGAGCTCCTCACGCGTAAACCCGTCTGGATTACTGGTAAGCAGAAGCAATACTTTATCTTCTGCCTCTTTCATCTTAGAGAATTTCTTAACTGCAACTGGCGCTTCAACAGGCGCAAGAGTTGTGACTGGTTCAGGCTTCGGCTCTTCAACCACCGCAGCCACTTTCACTGGCTCTTGGTCAGCTGGAAGCACATACATGCCGTTTTCAAACACAGCGTTAAGTTGGTTCAGCGCGCGGCGTGCCAGATCAGAACTGATCATCAGTGAGCCTGTAATCTGGCTCAGATACGCGCCTTCAGGCGAAGCGCGTAGGAATGTATCGATGTTTTTTGTAGCTTTTTCAAAAGCACGATCTACTTGTGTATTCACATCAGACCCCTTGTGGATTGTTGAGTGTGTCGCAGATAAACACTGCGTCGTTGTAGTTGTAGAAGTGACCTACGATCACCCCATCTTCGCGAATCAGATCAAATAGAGCTTGCGGGTCATCGTTCGGTGCTGGTGCTTGCGGAACGATGCCGACTACGGCGTAAGCGCTTGCGTTGGTCATGGCATATCTCATTGATTAAATTGGCTGCTCCTCAGTGCTGGTCAACCACGACCAACAGACGACAGAGTCAACAGACCCTGCCGTTTCGCATTAAGTGTTTAACGCTTCTTTCATTGCCTTAGCGACGCTGAAAGACACCGCTTTAGACTCAGCGATTGCAAGCGGTTCACCAGTTTTCGGATTGCGGCCTGTACGCGCTGCGCGTGTTTTAACCTTGAGTTTTCCAACACCTTGTAGGGTGTACTCACCTTGTTCAACAAGACTTGAGGCGATTAGACCCTCAAGGTTGCTAAGCGCTGCGCTCGCGGCTGTTTTGCTGATGCTTGTGGTGTCTGCGATTGCATTGATAATGTCTTGGCGTTTCATGGATACATTTCCTTTAAAGTAGAGTTAGAACAACAGGTACAACGGTTAGAACACGATTAAAGATTTGCAATATCTAGACTGATCGGCTGATATTTCCCACTTTCATCACGCTCATAAAAGCGGATGTAAGGCTTGCTGCTGGCAATATGAATGCTGTCACTGATCGCGTTCATTGCCTGATTCCACTTGTCATCAGTGATTTTTAAGGTGCGTAAACCAAGCA
>CAYJUB010000165.1:0-1532 GCA_964373145.1 uncultured Moraxellaceae bacterium | reverse complement strand
CGCTTCCTTGTCCACTTGGAACGCGTGGTTTACCAACGCTCGGACGTTGTCGCTGGCGTTTTCCGACCACTCATGGACACATGCGTCGATGAGCAGCTTTGCGGCTTGCAAGCGCTCATCAAAGCTCAACGTTTCCGAGATTTGACGAGTCACTTTGTATTGACCATCAAAGGACACCAGCGTGACATTGCCCTTACTGCCACCAATCTTTGCGTCGTATTGCTCAAGGCTGGTTTGAATAAAAGTCTCAACATCACTCATCGAATCGTCTTTGAATAACTTGAGCAGCATTGATTGCTGTTTTGCAGAATCAATCAGCTTCCGCACCGTTTGGTCGCGCAGCTTGTCGATATCCTTGACGTTGCCCTCTGGCACTAAGTTGCCTGAAGCGTCCTTCCAGTAGCCGTCAGGCGTGATTAATGCAGACGAATTCATTTAAACGTTCTCCGTAGTTTTTAAGCGGGTTGTGTTGGCTTGGATTTGCTGCTCAAGCACTTTTTGAGCAGGTGTAAGTTGAATCTTTGGAGCACTTGTAGGTTCGATACGTTGTGCAAAATCAGCATGAGCCGCTGAGTACTGCTCAGGTTTAAACTGAGTAATGACCGCGTACAGATAGCCGTGTTTAGTCAGCGGCAGTGACAACTTGCCGTCATCACGTGCCTTGATGGTTTGCTCAATTGCCCACAACCAAGCTGCTGTAGGCGCTGGATAGTCGACGCGATCACGACGGATCTCGGCGCGGTCAATATCAGGCTGGATCTCATTCATCAGAGACGCCACACGATCAAAGCTCAGATCACGTGACTTACTGCGAAATAACGCAAGGTAAGCCACCAAAGCACGACCCAATTTACCGTTTGACTGAAACGCCGCTTGCAGAGCAAGTCGAGCGCCGTCATGTCCAACTAGTACGTCAAGGCTTGCGGTTGCACCGCAGGAAGGGCAGCGTGTTTTCACAATCAAACTCCCTTCGCTTTCGCTAGATTCATTGGGCAGGACTGACACGCGCGGTAATGGCGCATTGCAGAAGGGTTGTGCAGCGGTGGCTCACCAGTCGCGTGTCCACGGCAGATATCAGCTGTGATCTCAGATGTCAGATAAGGACAAACCACTCGACCAAATACCGCCATCACCTTGGCTTCGATCTTCTGAGTCGAACCGACGTACTTGCCATTCAAAGCAAGCGTGACCGTCGGACGTGCATAACCCAGTTTGTCGGCAACCACTTGCTGGCTCTTCAAATCTTTGATTGCTTGGCGTAGAACCGTGATCCAGACGGGATCTTGATTAGTCAGGTTATCCATGCGCAGCCTCCCAAAGCGTGAACAAAAACATAGCAACAACTAATAAGCCCAAACCGACGCGCCATAAGTGCAGCATGTCGTTTTCCAAGTCTGATTTGGCGATGTAAACCTCTAAGTTTTTGCAATGCGCGTTGACCCGCATCAGCTCATTTTTTAAACGCAAGTTTTCACCGTGGACAAGGCTACGGCTGAGCTTTTCAGCCACGGCTTCGTTGACTACTTTCGCAA
>CAYJUB010000164.1:0-5658 GCA_964373145.1 uncultured Moraxellaceae bacterium | reverse complement strand
ATTTGTTATCTTCATTTTCGTAGACTAACACAAGGCTAATCTACTACAGCCCCAAGATTTTTTTTTAATCCGTCCTTTTCAGGCTGAGAACTTTGTGTGATTAATCGCCATAATGAAAACGACAAGCAACAATCACAATTTCAGTATCCGTAGCGCGGTATACCAAGCGGTGCATATCGTCTATACGACGACTCCAATATCCAGTTAGATTTTCGCGTAAAGGTTCTGGTTTTCCGATTCCTTCAAATGGCGTACGACTTGCCGCTTCAATCAATGTATTGATACGTTTCAATTTTTTACGGTCTTGTCCTTGCCAATACACATACATATCCCATGCATCAGGAACAAAAACGCTCTGCCGTGTCATTCGCCAGCATCCAGTAATTCATGTCGCTGCGCCTGTCCCGCTTTGTCTTGAGCAATGGCTTTATTTAAAGCACGAGCATTCGCTGGGGTAGATAATAGATGCAAGGTCTCTAACAAGCTGTTGTAGTGATCTCTACCCATTAATACCGCATCTTCACCATCGCGACGATGAATCACAGTGACGTCCATATCATCAATAGCCGTATCAATGACAGATTTTAAATTACCTCTTACTTCCGAATAAGTCATGATTCGCATGTTTTTGCCTTACTTGTCCAAATATTGGTACAAGTATAGCTGAATATTTAGTCATATAACAGATTGCTACGAAAGTGTTGGTCACAATAAAGCCCAGTCGCTTTTCGCCAATGGGCTTAGTCATTAACTTCAAATAACCTTCTCTAAATCAATCCCTAAAACTCGCATCCATCTTATCTAATTTTCTCAGCAACGCAGGCCATGCCAATGCTCCACCCGCCCCACGCGTCACCGCCGCTGCTTGAGCCATCGCGCCATCAATGATGCGCTGATCAATCGAAATCAACTCACCACCGCCCGCTTGAGCACGAACCTGAATCATGCACGCCGCTTCAAACAAATACATAAACAAAAATGCATCAGGAATCGATTCAGCCAACGTCAATAATCCATGATTACGCAACATAAAGAAGTTCTTATCGCCTAGATCGTTGACCAGCCGTGGTTTTTCTTCGTCACGTAGCGCAACACCTTCGTAATTGTGATACGCCAGTGACGCCAACACAAAAATCGACTGCTGTGACAGTGGCAATAAACCGTTCTTCTGAGCTGATACGGCGACGCCATTGATACTATGCACATGCAAAACGCACTTCGCATCTTCACGAGCGGCATGAATTGCGCTGTGAATCGTAAAACCCGCTGGATTGATGTCATACGGGCTATCCATGACTTTTTCGCCAGCCAAATTGACTTTGACCAGACTCGATGCCGTAATTTCATCAAACAACATGCCGTAAGGATTGATCAGAAAGTGATGCTCAGGCCCAGGTACACGCGCTGATATATGGGTGAAAATCAAATCATCCCAATGAAAATGAGCCACCAATCGATAACATGCCGCGAGATTAACCCGCGCTTCCCACTCCGCTTCACTGACTTGAGCGCGCACAGTATTTCCACTATCCATATTTAACTTCCTTTTTATTCATCATATTCTATGTATACGCCTAACCCATAAATTTAACAATTCAAATGCTTGATGGCAATTGTAGACGGAGGTTCTAATCAAGTCAGGTATCCTTCATCGAAATACTTTTGATCATTAGCGAAACAATCATACGCCCAATTGGATGGTTACATCCGTTGTCGTATTTAGTGCCATCAACGGGCACTAGTATTTTTCATAAAACAAGAATATGATGATCATCATGAAAGCATCACATCCAGACAAAATCACCAAAAAGAAACTTTCGCATGATCGTATTGTCGAAGTGACTTCGCAAGCAATCCGCCGTAGCGGTTATGACGGTACAGGGATTGCTGACATCATGAAGGAAGCTGGACTTACGCATGGTGGTTTCTATGCACACTTTGCATCACGTGAAGCCCTGCTTGCTGAGGCTGCAGACCGCGCAGGGGCTGATGCAGTCGCATTGACGGCAAGTATTGCTGCGGCTGCTCCTGCTGGGCAGGCAGTTCGAGCAATGATGCGTGTATACCTTTCCGATGAACATGTCCAAAATATTGAGATTGGCTGCCCTATCGCTGCGCTTGGCTCTGAGATGCCGCGTCAATGTGATGAAGTTCGCCATGCAGCAACGCGCCACATCAAAGAAATGGTCGATCTAGTTGCTCGCCAATCTCCAGAATGGGGACAACCTGAAGCCCATGAAGATGCACTCTTTACGGTGGCGACGATGGTTGGCACGTTATTGCTCGCACGCGCAGTTGATGATCCAAAACTCTCGGCTAATTTACTGAAAGCCACACTTAAACACTTTAACGCAGACTCTTGATTTCGTCGAAATCTGACGAATCTGAACGATCGAACTAAAATATGATGATCATCATATTATGTTTAATTTTAATTAACTAAATTCATGGGAACCCTTTCCATGAACCTACAAAGGAAGAACATGATGAAAAATAAAATAGCACTCGTCACGGGTGCATCATCTGGAATCGGCGAAATCACAGCACTGCGCTTGTCGCAAGCTGGCTATACAGTATATGGCACCAGTCGACGCGGTACTCAAGTCGAAAATCAACCCTTTACCATGCTGTCGCTTGATGTGACCAGCGATGCGTCTGTAGAGGCTTGTGTTAACGAAGTCATCCGTTTGCATGGTCGTATTGACCTTCTGGTAAATAATGCAGGCTTTGGCGTTGCACCTGCTGCTGCAGAGGAAAGTTCTATCGCACAGGCGCAAGCAATTTTCGATACCAATTTTTTCGGAATCCTGCGTATGACCCGCGCTGTCGTCCCTCACATGCGTAAACAAAAGAGCGGTCGCATCATCAATATCGGCTCGGTACTTGGCTTTTTACCGATGCCATATATGGCACTCTACGCAGCAACCAAGCATGCCGTCGCAGGTTATTCAGAGTCACTTGATCATGAACTGCGTACTTGGGGAGTTCGTGTTTCAGTGGTTGAGCCTGCTTACACCAACACTAAATTTGACGCTAATCTGTTAGAGCCAGATGAAAAATTAGTTGAATATGAATCCATTCGCACAGCCTTAGCGCAAAGAATGAAAGACGTGCTTGCTGGCGCAGATAGTCCAGAAGTCGTCGCTAAAACGGTGGTGAAAGTCGCGCTCGAAGATCAGCCAAATCTTCGCTATACAGCAGGTTTACTTGCAGGTAGATTAAAATTATTGCGTCGATTCGCACCGAGTAAACTGGTTGATGCGGGCGTCCGTAAAGATCTTCGTCTCTAACTCACGCATATAATTTTAATAAAATCACGGGAAATAGAAAAATGAAAGCATTTATCATTGATCGTTATGGCAAATCAGAAGTGGGTCGGATTGCTGAAATGCCAGTTCCGAATGTGGCAGCGGATGAAGTAATCGTCAAAATCCACGCGGCAAGCATCAATCCTTTGGATCTCAAAATCAGAGAAGGCGCATTCAAACTGATTTTGCCTTATCACCTTCCCTTGATTTTGGGCAATGATATGGCCGGTACTGTCGTTCAAGTTGGATCAAAAGTCACTCGTTTCAAAGCAGGCGACGAAGTCTATGCGCGCGCCAGTAAAGATCGCATTGGTACGTTTGCAGAATTTATTTCAATTAATGAAAGTGCTGTGGCATTTAAGCCAAAGTCGCTGACCATGAATGAAGCAGCCTCTATACCGTTGGTGGGTTTGACTGCGTGGCAGGCGCTGGTTGAAAGAGCTGAGCTTAAAGCAGGACAAAAAGTGCTTATCCATGCTGGTTCGGGTGGCGTGGGCACTTTTGCGATTCAGCTTGCGAAGTATCTTGGCGCAACGGTAGCCACCACCACTGGGACATCCAATGTCGATTGGGTGAAAAAACTGGGTGCAGATGTTGTCATTGACTACAAGACCACTGCGTTTGAAGACGTCTTACAAGATTACGATGTTGTTTTGGACACCCAAGGGGGTGAGACTTTAAATAAGTCATTAACAGTGCTTAAAAAAGGCGGAAAATTGATTAGCATTGCAGGTGCCCCCGATCCTCAATTTGCCAGAGACATCGATGCAAATTGGATTATTAAAATTGCGAGTTTTCTGCTGAGTTTTAACATCCGAAGAAAAGCCAAGAGCCAGGGTGTCACCTACTCGTTCTTATTCATGAAGGCGAACGGTGAGCATTTGCGCAGTATTAGTGAGTTAATTGATACTGGGCATATCAAACCAGTCGTGGATCAGGTTTTTCCATTTGAATCGACGATAGAAGCGCTTGAGTACGCTGGTAAAGGTCGTGCCAAAGGCAAAATTGTTATTAGTATGATTAAGACGCTTTAAGCAAAGGTGATCAACTGGTCGTGGCTTTTAAAACCTACGACCAGAGACATTTAAAAATAACAAACAACAAAAAAGCCCATTAGCTTTTCGCCAACGGACTTAGAATTTAATTTTAAACGGTACAACGAATAAATGGGGGCTAAAGGGATGTGAACTTTATCCTGTAAGTACTGCAAATACTATATCTATGATATTTATTAAAATTAGATACTACCAAAACTACTACCAAAGAAACAAAGTGCCTCCCCTTTTAGCCTCAAAACACCTTTTTCTCATTCATATCCACCCAATCAACACATCAATAAAACGTGTCGAATATTTGCCATATTTTCGACTTGATAAAATAGTGTCATGGTATGTTTTGTGAAATGGGGTTTTTCATGAATCACAACAGATTAAAAGTCATATGTCTTAAACCCCCTATAGAATCTCGAAACTGTGAAGAAAACGGGAGTTGATAATTCGTAGGTATAGGAACATATGCGGTAGTACCTTTGTGTGGGCTGCTTGTCATTGTTATGATGATCACGTGAAACGTAGGACAGTACGAGGAAACTCTATAAGGCTGTGGGTCTAGTCCGACTACGTTTCACACCTATTCAATTAATACGCGCACACGAGAAAATAATTTTTAATCCAAACGAACTAGGTTTTTAAACCATTACCCTATCCGCTGTAACGCCTCTTTTTGCTCTTTTAACATAGACTTAACTTGCATGTTCAAGGTTGCCAGTTGTGCATGTAATCCGCCTTTATATGCGTTTTGCGAACTAATCGCCTTGCCGTATGGTGTTCTCGCACCTGTGGACTGTAACCATGGCTTAGTCTGGTTAATGCGGTCTCGTTCTATTTGGCGTTTTTCCTCTGTCCATCCACTCATGATATTGCCCTCTGTGTTTCTTTGATCTGATTGGGTACTGGTTCGCCCTGTTCGTGTGTCAGTGCCTCTTTGATTGGTTGCTGTGGTTGTGCAGGCGTTACGCCCTGATTGATCTGTTGATTGTGGGCTATGTTGGCGGTATTAGCATAAACGGGCGGATTTTTAACAGCCGCTAATGTCTCTAAGGTTGCGCGGCATTGGCTTTGAGCTTTTAGGGCTAGTCGCATGTGTGTTTCGTATTGCTTCAATCCATCTTGAACCGCTGCCTTACGCGCAAAGCTTACAAACAGGTTATTTAGAGTAATGGACTGACTCAATAGCAAGCGTTCAACATAATCCATTGAGTTGTCTTGTGTGAGCTTCTTTGTTGAATCTTTTATCACTTCAATCATATCTGTAAAGCTGACTTGATCGCCTGTGTAGTTTTTACTGAACG
>CAYJUB010000163.1:0-5662 GCA_964373145.1 uncultured Moraxellaceae bacterium | reverse complement strand
CTGTTGTTTGCTGTGGCGATTTACATCTTGTATGAAGCATATTTGCGTCTTTCAAATCCACCCGCTTTGCATTCGATAGGCATGCTGGTCATTGCAACGATGGGATTGCTGGTCAATTTGATCTGTATGAAACTGATCTCTGGCGACCACGATAGTTTAAATATGAAAGCTGCTTATTTGGAAGTGCTTGCGGATGCAGTGGCTTCGGTGGGGGTGATTGTCGGTGCGGTGATCATTTATTTGACCCAATGGTGGTGGGTGGATTCGATTGTTGCGGTGGGCATAGGTTTATGGGTGCTCCCGAGAACTTGGCACCTTTTGAAGCAAAGTGTGCATATTTTGCTCGAAGGTGTGCCTGATGGGTTAAATATTAATGAGATCCGTGATGCTTTGTTGCAGATTGATGGGGTGGAAAGCCTCCATGATTTGCATGTCTGGTCGTTAACGGTAAATAAAGTGTCATTGACCGCCCATTTGGTTTGTCCTCAGCGTCCTCAGCAAGAAGTATTGGAAGACGCGATGGATCTATTGGCAAAACGCTTCTCGATTTACCATGTAGCGATTCAATGTGAAGAGCACCGCTGCGCAATGAGTCGTCCAGAAGTTGAGCATTATCAGCAAGCGGAAGTGTCGGTTTATGAATATTCACATACCAAAAACACCGCTCTGCCGCCTCATGCTCACGATGACTAAGCCCTTCAGGATTCAAACACCATAAGCATCAGCGGGCCAATAATCCATTGCGTTTCAAGTTATACAGACTGGCTTGCAAATGTTCTTGAGCATGCAGTGTAATTTTTTCTGGATCGGTCACTTGCACCCCTTGATTGCTAAACGTGATAAGACCGTTAGCCACATCTTGCAGCAGCTGTGCATGAAGTTGTGCATGGCTATGTCGGCCATCGAGTAAATGGAAAATACTTTTTTCGACGACATTCAAGTGGATGGTTTCGTGCCATACATTGGTATATGCATCACTTTTAGTCTCTGTTTGACACACTTGCTCATGGCGTAAAGGATATTCGGCGATTTGAGTGTCGAGTTTGACGGGATTGCTCCGCGTTCGAATCATCCCTTTGATAATCATGTTTTCGATAAATAACGCCACAGTCGTGAGGCACTCTTCATCCGTAAAAATTTGCCCAGATTGTTGTGAGCGTTGCTTGGCTAACTGGGTAAGTTCAACGATTTGCAGTGTTGATGGATAATGTTCATCGAGTATTTGTGCGGCGATTTCTGCAAGCGGGTGGGTGAACTGAATTTCCACCTTATTCATGGGGGTGAATATTAATGGTCCATTCTCATCATTGTCAGGCGTTTTGGCCTTAAAGACTCCAGCATAATGAAGTTTTTGTAATTGCGTCATGTTCAGTTGATAGTTAATTTCATGGGCGCGCGCAGCTTTAAGCAGAATCGTTTGACGGAATGATCGTCCTGTTAAGAAATCTAAATGCTGTTCAACCGCAATTTGGCTACCGCGACATTCCCGTAACAGGGGGTCGGTAATTTCAGCTGAAAAATTACTCAGGAACATACCTGGTAAATGACTTTCAGCGAGATAATGTAAGCCGTTGTCTTTTGCGCGCGCAATCAATTCGTGGAAGTAACATGGGTTGTTGCAATGTTCTAAGAATTCATGGATTAAGTAGTAATCCTGAGAGCTTTTGAGGATCGGTAAAACTTCATCGATGTTTTTTCGGGTCAAACTATCTGGATGGGAATAATCATGCAGAAAGTCAATCATACCGCGCGCGTAAGACAGTTTTTCCTGCGGCGTATCGCGGCTTGCACCTCGAAACATCATTGCGTCTAGAATCACTTCACGATATTTCCAGCCCGGATAGGTGTTATAGCTAATATAAGCAAGACCATTTTCAGAAAGATTTTCTCCGCAAATCCGCATCAGTCCTGCCTGAACTTCTTCAGGAATCCAACTATATACCCCATGGGCAATGATGTAATCGAATGTGCCGAAGTCTGGGGTGAGCTTTGATAAATCTCTTTCTAATAAAGAAATATTCTCAAGTCCAAGTCGCGTAACATTCGCTTGACCTTCTGCGATATGCACATGAGATAAGTCAATCCCCGTGATTTTTGCCTGTGGAAAGCGCAGCGCGAGGGGGATGATATTTCCACCCGACGCGCAGCCAATTTCTAAAATTCGGGCTTGTTCAATCGGAACCGATGTCACATTAAACAAGGTCGCAATCGCAGAAAGATGCTCAGGTGTCGATTGTTGAAAAGGATGGGAGTGATAGGGCGTTTCATTGTAACTATCGGATAAACGTTCATTGATTGTGGTCGACACCCTGCGCTCCTTTCTTTTTTAGTCATTGTTACGGTTTATTCAAAAATGATGCCTGATTATTTAATGTTAGCATTCGTGACGCTAATGTCGATAAAAATTCTGGTAAGGGATACATATGCTGATATTGCAGGATTTGTTTACTGATCAGGACTAACCGATCTTGCAGACTCAAAAAAGCGCTTGGCGACATCAATGGGTGGTTCCAAGCAGGAATATCACTGCGTTGAAATTCAAAGGCGCAACTCATCCGAGGTTGCCCGGCGGCGCGAGGCGAGGAGCGTGAACCCCAATGAAGAACGGCTTGATTCCAAATCAAAAACTCCCCTGGATTGGCTGGCAGTGCACGAATCTCTGGATAGTGGATGTTCCATTGGGCATCATTTTCGGTGCCATAAACCGGATCGCGATCAGCGGGCAGAATGTACATGCAGCCATTGAGCGTCGTCGCTGGCGTTAAGGGAATCCACACAGTGACACTACTGGGTGAACCATCGGGCCGAAGTGAACGAAATCCTTTGTCTCGGTGCGGTTTCCAGCCAGCCTCCGCTTGAGTGGGGTCAATGTGCCAAGCCCAGAAGTCGGGCAGCATCCAATAGTTTTCGTCCAATAAACACGATAATGTCGAAGATAAAGTCAGGGCAAGTTGCCAAATTTCATCGTAAACAAAGGCAAAAACGGGCGGTAATCCGAAGTTTTTAAGTTGAGTGAAAACTTCAACTAAAGGTGCTAGGGGCGTATGCCACGTGCCAATCGAGCCGTGGAAATATCCCTCATGTTGCATAAGCTCATTGAGATAATGTTGTTGTTCTTCAGGAATGGTGGGTGTGGGCGCTGTGTTGTAGTCGGGTTGTTCGATATGTAGGGTCGGTGCAAGTGCACGCCAAAACTCAGGTGTGAGCAGCTTTTCGATACTGTGTTCGATGCTGGGCTCAAGATTGAATTCTGGACTGTTTTGCTGGTCTAACATAAATAATGGCGTTTTTGTGAACGGACTTAATAATAATGCCTGACTTTATCACTGTCTGAACGTGAAATCGCCGCCCCCGCAAAAGTTCTTTGAGATTAAATATTGGTAATTTCGGTTCGCTTTCGCTATAATCCGCCACCTGCTGTAGTGATGCACGGCAGCCGCTTTTTAAAAGCACATTCATTTAGATGCATCTCGGAGAAGAAACATGGCGTTAACAAATACAGATCGCGCGGAAATCATTGCAAAATTCGCACGTGCAGAAAACGATACAGGTTCACCAGAAGTTCAAGTTGCATTGTTGTCAGCAACAATCAATGACTTGCAAAGTCACTTCAAAGCACACAAGCATGACCATCATAGCCGTCGCGGTTTGATCCGTATGGTTAATCAACGCCGTAAATTGCTTGATTACCTGAAAGGTAAAGATAGCAACCGTTATCAAGCACTCATCACGACTTTAGGTCTGCGTCGCTAAGATCGCAACTCGTCGCATGATGATTGACTCAATAATGTGTTGATGAAGAAGGGAGCATAAGCTCCCTTTTTTGCTATATGAAGAAATGTTTGAGTGTTGAATAGTAAGTGTGGGTGGAAATGATTGATTGTTCAAAGTGGGCTTGAAGTCATCGGTTTTGTTGAGGTTGTTTTCTTGCCGTTATAGCAACTCCGTGGTTGCCCTGTAAATTGTACAAGTGTGATGCAAAGAACTGCTGAATAGAGGTTGAGTTCAGATTTTAAGTGTGGTTACATCGTTCGGCACATTATATGCGCACAGAATGATGGGTGAGCGTCAAAAAACGCTTGCCAAAAAATGGTGTACATGTGGAGAGGCTTCTAACTACGATTGTTTAGAGTGTTGTTTTTTGGACTAATGATTTGATCTAAAAACTAGCGTTAATGTTTTGATTTTCATTAATTATAAATTTGGTTTTCTGTGAAAATTTTTATGGCAAAGACGATCGTCGTTAGGGGCTTCCATATGAATTTGGTGTTTAAAAAACGAAAGTTTAAAAAGGAATAATCGTATGTCGATGTTTAATATAGTACGTAAAGAAGTTCAGTTTGGTCGTCATCAGTTGGTGTTGGAAACAGGTCGTATCGCGCGTCAAGCTCACTCAGTATTTGTCACCATGGGTGGTGTGAGTGTGTTGGTTGCAGTGGTTGCAGCAAAAAAAGCTAAGCCAGGTCAAGATTTCTTCGCATTAACCGTGAATTATCAAGAAAAACAATATGCAGCAGGTCGTATCCCAGGTGGTTATGGTAAGCGTGAAGGCCGTGCTAGCGAAAACGAAACACTGATCAGCCGTTTGATCGATCGTCCAATTCGTCCATTGTTCCCAGAAGGTTATTTCAACGAAGTGCAAGTCACTGCAACCGTTGTTTCTTCTGATAAATCAATGGAAGCGGATATTGCTGCCATGATTGGTACCAGCGCGGCGATGTCAATTGCTGGCGTACCCTTCAATGGTCCGATCGCGGGCGCACGTGTTGCATTCATCGATGGTGATTACATCCTGAATCCTTCATTTGAAGAATTGAGCCGCAGTGATTTGGATCTGGTGGTTGCGGGTACTGATAAAGCCGTATTGATGGTTGAATCAGAAGCAAAAGAACTGTCAGAAGATCAAATGCTTGGTGCAGTTTTGTTTGGTCATGACGAAATGCAGGTTGTGATCGAAGCAATCAAACAATTTGCTGCTGAAGTGAATAACCCAGTGAGCACGTGGACACCAGCCGTTCAAAACGACGAATTGAAAGCGCGTTTGGCTGCACGTTTTGCTGAAGAAATCAGTGTTGCGTACACTGAAACTGAAAAAGCACTGCGTTACGAAAAATTGGGCGAAATCAAACTTGCTGCATTGGCTGAATTTGCGCCTGAAGGCAGTGATGTTGATCCAGCGGAATTGCAAAACTACTTTGAAGATCTGAAATACCGCACGGTTCGTGACAATATTTTGTCAGGTAAGCCACGTATTGATGGTCGTGATACCAAGACGGTTCGTGCTTTGGATATCCAAGTCGGCGTATTGCCACGTGCACATGGTTCATCATTGTTTACCCGTGGTGAAACACAAGCCTTGGTGACCGCAACTTTGGGTAATACCAGTGATGCGTTGATGGTTGATTCATTGGCAGGTACCAGCAACGATCCATTCATGTTGCATTACAACTTCCCAGCATACTCTGTCGGTGAAACTGGTCGTGAATCAGGTCCAAAACGCCGCGAAATCGGTCATGGCCGTTTGGCACGTCGTGGTGTGTATCCAGTATTGCCAGCTGCAGATCGTTTCCCATATGTCATCCGTGTGGTATCAGACATTACTGAATCAAACGGTTCTTCGTCAATGGCTTCAGTTTGCGGTGCAAGCTTGGCGTTGATGGAT
>CAYJUB010000162.1:0-5672 GCA_964373145.1 uncultured Moraxellaceae bacterium | reverse complement strand
ACCTCCCTTTGCAAAGGGAGGAGCAATTTAAAAGCCCCCTCCTTAGAAAAAGGAGGGCTGGGGAGGATTTTGCTTTTGACTTTAAAAATATGAAATTTGAATTCAAATGAACCTAAAAACAACAAAGCCCACATCAATGCAGGCTTTGTTTAAACGCAAAATAGAGCTTACTCAGCGTCAGGCTCTTGAGCAGCTGCCTCACCCTCTTCTGTTGCGACTTCCACAACAGCTTCAACTGGAGAATCAGTACCTTCAACTTCAACCTCAGAAGCTACGCCTTCAATCGCATCATCATCCTCAATACCATCCAAGCAAACGACGCCAACTAATGTCTCGCTATCGCCTACACGAATCAGCATCACACCTTGTGCATTACGTCCCACTGAACGAATCTCAGAAACGCGCGTGCGAACCATCGTACCGCCATCAGAAATCAGTAGCAGTTCATTGCTATCATTTACAGCAACAGCACCGACTAGCTCACCATTACGTTCGCTGGTTTTCACCGCGATCATGCCTTTACCGCCACGACCTTTGGTTGGGAAACTGTCTACAGATGTACGTTTACCAAAGCCATTGGCGCAAGCAGTCAAAACCTCACCGCTTTCAGGCGCAACAACCAAGGAAACAACGCGGCTAATAAAACCACTATCGCCGCTATTATCATCTGCATCATCAACGATCACGTCATCATCTGACTCATCCACGTCCGTCACCAGACTGACGCGCATACCACGGATCCCTTTCGCAGTTCGGCCCATGACGCGCACTTAATCTACTATAAAGCGAAAGACATTCACTTCATTACTAAACAACATGATCTCTTGTGTACCATCGGTAATGGCGACACCGATCAGCGTATTTTCACCTTTGAGGTCAATCGCGCGTAAACCAGAAGTACGTGGACGGCTAAACTGTTCAAGTGCAACACGTTTAACTGTACCGTCAGCAGTCGCCATAAACACATAGTGATCGTCTGGGAAGTCCATTAACGGCAAGATCGCGGTAACGCTTTCACCCTGTTCCAGCGGCAACAAGTTGACCAATGGACGACCTTTCGAACCACGACTTGCTTGCGGCACATCGTAAACTTTCAACCAATACACTTTACCGCGACAAGTGAAACACATCACCGTCGCATGGTTTGATGCAACGACTAAATGTTCAATGTAATCATCTTCTTTCATGCTGGTTGCAGACTTACCACGACCACCACGACGCTGTGCAGCATAGTCAGCCAATGGTTGAGTTTTCGCATAACCCGTTTTAGAAACGGTCAACACCACTTGTTCTTGCGGAATCAAATCAGCACGTGAGAAGTCAAAACGCGACTCAACAATCGACGTACGACGCGCATCGCCATACTGCGCCAAAACGGCACGAAGTTCAGTACGGATGATATCCATCAATTTGCTAAAGCTATCCAGAATCGATTGCAGGTGTGCAATTTCACCCAAAATTTCGGTGTATTCAGCAAGCAGTTTATCCTGCTCCAAACCCGTCAAACGATGCAAACGCAATTCTAGAATCGCTGCAACCTGTGCAGGTGACATGCGATATTGATCGCCTGACAAACCGAAGGGTTTCGCTGGGTCTTCACCTTCAATCACATCAGGACGAATTGAACGATGACCTGATTTTTCAAGCAGTGCCAACACGCCGCCAGCTTGCCATTGTCCTTCGAGCAAACGAACACGCGCTTCGGCTGGATTGGCAGACGTTTTGATCGTTGCAATAATGCCGTCAATGTTCGCCAGCGCAACTGCCAAACCTTCTAACAAATGTCCGCGTTCACGCGCTTTGCGCAATTCAAATATCGTACGACGCGTCACAACTTCTTGGCGATGACGAATAAACGCAGCGATCAGTTCTTTAAGATTTTTCAGACCCGGTTGACCATTTTCTAGGGCAACCATGTTGATACTGTATGAGGTTTCAAGCGGCGTATTAATAAATAAATTATTAATGATCACATCGACATTTTCATTACGGCGCAAGTCAACGACGATACGCATCCCGTCTTTATCAGACTCATCGCGCAGCGCACTGATGCCTTCTAGCTTCTTCTCTTTGACCAAACTCGCAATATGCTCAATGAGCTTTGCTTTATTAACTTGGTAAGGAATTTCGGTGTAGACAATGCTGGTATTGCCCGACTTGCTATCTTCTTCGAGATGATATTTACCGCGAATGTGTAAGCGACCACGACCGGTTTTATAGGCATCGATAATGCCGCTTTTACCATAAATAATACCGCCGGTTGGGAAGTCTGGGCCTGAAATATGCTCCATCAAACCTTCAATCGTGATATCACTATCATCGACATAAGCCAAACAGGCATTCAGCACTTCGGTAATATTATGCGGCGCCATGTTGGTCGCCATACCGACCGCGATCCCTGCCGATCCATTGATCAGCAAGTTTGGAATGCGCGTTGGCATCACTTTCGGAATACGTTCAGAACCGTCGTAGTTATCTTCCCAATCGACCGTTTCTTTCTCAAGATCGACAATAATGTCATGCGCTAAGCGTGTCATCCGAATTTCGGTATAACGCATCGCAGCTGGCGCATCGCCATCGACCGAACCGAAGTTACCCTGACCATCGACCAGCAAATAACGCAAGCTAAACGGCTGTGCCATACGAACGAGCGTGTGATACACCGCAGTATCGCCATGCGGATGGTATTTACCGATCACGTCACCGACAACACGCGCAGATTTTTTGTACGGTTTATTATAATCATTACCGAGTTCACGCATCGCAAACAGTGCGCGGCGATGTACTGGTTTGAAACCATCGCGTACATCAGGCAAGGCGCGTGACACGATAACGCTCATGGCGTAGTCCAGATACGACTGTTTGAGTTCGTCCTCAATAGCAATCGGTAGGATGTCTGAATCGCTCATGTATGCTCCTTTGGGCGTAGACTTAGGTCGGGCTGATGTTCAAAAGCCACTGACTCAAATTCGTTAGTCACAACTATAAAGATAACGATGAACTCAAGCGAATCGCCCAAGCCCCTAGTTATTGATCTAATTCGTTAATCATTCAGATTAAAAACTAAACAAAACCATCATTTTGACTGTCTTATTGACAACCATTTTGAGCATCGTTTTGATTTAGAAAAAGGTGTTCGATACTAGCATAAAAAGCATCGCAAAGGGAGCTAAAAAGACAGCAAAGAATATAAGGAAAAGCCCTATAAATGCCGCCTGAATACTCCCTTAAATCACGAATTAATTCAGTTCCTCAACTCTGCGTAACAGCATCGCCGCATGGCCTGCAGGACTGACTTTGCGCCAGCTTTCTACAAGCGCACCATGCTGATCATACAAGAACGTACTACGTTGAATTCCCATGACAATTTTGCCATACATGTTTTTTTCTTTGATCACATCAAAATAACGGCACAAGACTTCGTCTTTATCACTCACCAGCGGAAATGGTAGGCATTCATTGGCAGTGAATTTTTCGTGAGACTTTTCACTATCGCGTGATACGCCGAGGATGCGAACACCGAGTGCTTCAAACTCAGCCATCAGATCACGAAAGTCGCGCGCCTGAGTTGTACATCCAGGCGTTGCATCCTTTGGAAAAAAATACAAAATCAAAGGCTTACCCGCGAGCGATGTTAAATTAATCACACCCTGCGTTGTCGTCACCGTCAGATTTGGTAATTGAGAGAGATCATTTGGCTGCCCTGCCATATCTGTATTTGTCGTCATGAAGCATCTTCCTTGCTAAACATATTGAATTGATTTCATTATTTTCTTTCACAAAAAAAGCAGACTCTTTCAAAGATATAAGTCTGCTTTTGTATTCTTATACACACCAAGCATCATCTCATGCTGGTGTGATTTGGATATAAATTAAGGCTTGCTCACGTCAGTTGCTGGTGCTGGCGTTGCTGATGGTGGCGGATTGAAAGTAATACCTTCGCGGCATTTATCCAGTTGCGGCTGAATACGTTTTAAAGCTGGAATAGAACGCGGATCGTTGCCATTCATTGCTGAACTTTGAATTGCCCAGAACTCGCCCAATTTCAAGTTATTTGCTTGCACACCAATGGTACAACCACACACTTTTTGAGCACTCTTGGCATCAGTGATCTTTGCTGCCGTCGCTTCACTGGCACACTTTTGAATCATCACAGTTTGAATATCAATGGTTGCTTCTTTTGCAGGTGCTGCTTTCTTCGGTGCCGCGTGAACAGAAGTCATCACGAGTCCTGTCAACAGAACACTCATCGCAATCTTTGTTGTTTGTAACATTGCTGATTTCAAAGTAAAAAGTTCCATAGCTGTTTTTTTCGAAAATAGAGTATTCATAAATGACCTAGTAGATGAATGGTTCAACGCGATTAAGAATAACATTAAAAACATTTGTAACAACAATCACATCCAACATTAATCTTGATAGGGCGTTGGATCTAACAATCCTGCGTCTATAAAACCTTGGCGGCGTAATCGGCAACTGTCACATCGTCCACAAGCACGACCTTCGGTATCCGCTTGATAGCAAGACACTGTAAGTGCGTAGTTTATGCCAAGTTCGGTGCCCAAGCGTATGATATTCGCTTTGGATAAGTGTAAAAGTGGTGTTTCAATTGTAAGCGGATTTCCTTCAACGCCCGCTTTGGTTGCGAGCGCAGCCATACGAGAAAATGCATCAATATAGTCTGGTCGACAATCAGGATATCCTGAGTAATCAACAGCATTCACACCAATCACAATCGCCTGACTATTCGTCACTTCAGCAACAGCCAACGCATAGGATAGAAAAATCGTATTTCGAGCAGGCACATATGTAACTGGAATGCCCGTTGGTTCATTCTCGGGGACATCAATTGCATCATCGGTCAACGCAGAACCGCCGAGGCTACGTAGATCAATATTGATCACACGATGCGGCACACCCACGGTTGCAGCAAGGCGTTTTGCCGCATCAAGCTCACTAGAATGACGCTGACCATACGCAAAACTTAACGTTTCGCATTCGTAGCGTTGCATTGCCCAAGCCAAGCATGTTGCAGAATCAAGACCACCAGACAGTAATACGATGGCGCGAGGAGAAGTTGTTGTCACAAAAATACCTAAAGAACAAAATCAGAAGAAAGAATGATGTGAATTATGCGTGAAATCAGTTATTCAAGCTAGACGATTAAACAAATCCAACAGCACATAGTGCACTGAGCTTGTCGAAGTGCACTATGTGCGCACTACTTGCCCCGATCATTTCGATAAGCTCAATGATCTACTTAACTTGCAGAGGCTTCGAACCTTCAAGCTCCCCATTTGCCAACCTTCCCTGCGCCTTCAATGCCGCCGTCACATCAGGCGGCATATATTTCTCATCATGCTTAGCTAGAATTTCCTCAGCGACAAATACACCATCATGCATCACGCCAGTACCAACAATCCCTGACCCTTCCTTAAATAAATCAGGCAGGATTCCTGAGTAACGCACATCAACCGTCGATTTAAAATCTGTCATTTGGAAGCTTACATTCAGCGAATCCGTTTGTCTTTTAACGCTCCCTTTAACGACCATTCCACCTGCTTTAATCCGTTTACTAATCGGAGCTGCAGCACTCCCACTGTGAACTGGCGTATCACAATAATCAGTCTGCGCCCGAAGTGAATACAAGATGAGTGCCGCAGCAATCGACA